>DAOWFY010000057.1 GCA_030637775.1 bacterium
ATGGTGGCAGCCTCTAAGATTGTTGCTCCTGCGGAAAGAGCCAGAGTGGCGACCCCAATTACTGTATCCCCTGCCCCCGTCACATCAAAAACCTCCCTTGTTTTAGCAGGAATATGGGCGATCCTTTCCTTCTCAAAAATGGTCATTCCCTCCTCTCCCTGGGTAATGAGAAGATACTGAGGTTTCAATTTTTCCTTTATTTTTCTTCCGAGAGCAGTTACCTCCTTCTGGGTCTTTGGCTGGGGTTCCTTTATCCCCAAGGCGGCTTCCTGGCGGTTAGGGGTTAGAAGAGAAACTTCCCGATAGAGAGAAAAGTGTTCTACCTTTGGGTCAACGGTAATAATTTTTTTATATCTTTTGGCAAGAAAGATGCTCTTTTTTAAAAGAAAAGGGGTGATTGTTCCTTTTCCATAGTCGGAGATAAGGAGAGCTGAGGCATTTCTGATATTCTCCCTTAAATATTTCTCAATCTTTTTTTCGCATTGCCGGGATAAAGGATACTCTTCTTCCCGGTCAAGCCGGAGAAGTTGCTGGTTTGTCGCAATAATTCTGGTCTTGGTGATTGTCGGGCGAGATGAGTCGATTAAGAAGGGACCTTTTATTTGCCTATTTTTTAAAATCTCTTTCAAAACTCTTCCTTCTGAATCATCCCCAATAACCCCAATTATCTTAGCTCCTGCACCAAGAGAGGTAATGTTGGCGGCGACATTACCTGCTCCTCCGGGAGAGAAACTTTCCCTTTCCATCTTTACTATGGGAACCGGGGCCTCCGGCGAAATGCGGCTTACCTTTCCCCAGACAAACCTATCCAGCATTAAATCCCCAACTACTAATATCCGCTGCTTCTTAAATTGCTTTAGAATTTCTTCCAGCCTTGCCTGCCGGCAGGCAGGTCGTTTTTGTTTCATCCTCTTTAACGTGCCGGGAAGGGGATTTGAACCCCTACGGAATTACTTCCACCAGCTCCTCAAGCTGACGCGTCTGCCATTTCCGCCATCCCGGCAGTTTTAGGTTAATTCTTCAAGTTTTATTTGACTGAAGAGACGAAGACAGTTAGAGAGATCACGTTTATCGCTCTCAGCCATTTCAATAAAGGAAACTCCTGTATCGTATCCTGACCGTAACATCCTCTTGTTTGTCCAGGCCACCTTTACCAACGCCTTAATCGGCTCCTTTCTTGTGGGAGTATATATCTGCACCCTCAGTTGAGTATCAGGCTTAAACCTTTCTTTGGTAACAAAGCAAATCCCCCCTTCACTGATATTTTTGGTAAAGGAGATATCTTCCATCTTCTCTACCAAAGAGGAGTAAAGCCTATCTTTGTCATATCCTTTTTCATCCCACCTCTTTAATATCTTTTCTATGCCCGAACTAATCGAGGTGAGAGGCTCTTCCTCAGAAACCTTCTCTGCTGCTTTATATTGAATAAAGAATGGATACCCGAAACGAACAAATCTTCTCCTTTTCGGTCCCTTATAAACCATTCTATTTTCCCCTCCTTTCCAAGTAGAGTAGCGCACATTGCTTGGCCAATTTTCTAACTCGCTCAATAAATCTTAACCTTTCACTCACACTGATTGCCCCTCTGGCCTCTAAGAGATTGAAGGTATGGGAGCATTTAAGAACGTAATCGTAGGCAGGAAAGATTAACTTCTCCTTTAAGAGCCTACCCGCTTCCGCTTCATACCTGTCAAAGAGCTCCAGAAGTAGCTTTATATCTGCAGTCTTGAAACTATATTGGGAAAATTCTTTTTCCTCTTTCCTCCGTAAATCTCCGTAGGTAATGCCTTTTGTCCATTCTAAATCGAAAAGGTTCTTTACGCCTTGAATATAGGTAGCGATACGCTCCAGACCATAGGTGAGTTCTACCGAAACCGGGGACAGATCAATCCCTCCTGCCTGCTGAAGATAGGTAAACTGAGTAATCTCTAAACCATCGAGCCAGACCTCCCAGCCAATACCCCAGGCTCCCAATGTTGGTGCAGACCAATTATCCTCCATAAATCGAAGGTCGTGTTCGACCAATTTAATTCCCAAAACCTCTAAACTCTTACAATAGAGGTCTTGAGCATTCTCCGGGGAAGGTTTGAGGATCACCTGCAGTTGAAAATGTTCATAGGTACGAAGAGGATTATCTCCATAACGGCCATCGGTAGGTCGTTTTGAAGGCTCCAGATAGACAACCCGCCAGGGCTCCGGCCCCAGGACTTTAAAGAAGGTGGCCGGATTTAAGGTGCCAGCACCAACCTCGGTTCCGTAAGGATGCCAGAGCAGGCAGCCCTTTTTTACCCAGAAGTCCTCCAATCTTCTTCTAATCTCCTGAAAGGTCATCCTTTGCTTTCTCCACTAAAGCCTGGGCTTTCCGTCCATATTCTATATAAAGACGGTAAGCCGCTTGTGGGTCGTCGGCTGTTTTTCCAAGATGAATGACCGAAGCGATGTGGGGTTCAATGGAAAAGCCGCCTTTGTAGTCAGAGGCAAGGAGGTCTTTAATTACCTCAGCAACCCGGCAGTCTCCTTCTCCGGGAAAAACAGCCTTTTCTCTCTGGTAATCCTTAATATGAACATGAACAATATAATCTTTAATCTTTTGGTAAACCTCCCATACCGTTCCTTTCTGATGGGGTTTGTTGCCTGTATCCAGGAGGAATTTTAGCGCCGGAGAGTTTATTGTTTCAATAATATCGGCGGCCTGTTCGGGACTTTCCCCTCCCCAACCGCTACAGTTCTCATGAGCCAAAATGATTCCTCCATCCTCAGCCATCTTTGCCAGTTCTTTCAGTCGCCGCATCACCTCTTCTCTCCATTTGGAGTCATCCCAGTCATCATTAGGATAACTCATGATGCGGATATATTTGGTATAAAGCCGCTGCATCCGGGGAATAGCCCGTTTTAACTCCTCGGTATCGAGATTGAAGTCTCCGGAAATCTTACGTGCCCAATTGGCAATCTGGCTGGCAAAACAGCAGACCTTCATCTCTGCTTGCTCAAGTTTCTCAGCAATCTCATTAAATGTATTCTCATCCACATCGGTAAGATTTTTTCCGTCAACATTGCGCACCTCAATATGGTTCCAGCTTAATTCTTTGTGCGCCTGAATCTGCCTCTCAATGCTTTTCCCTGCCTCATCGGCAATCCCTGCTAAAAACATTATTCCTCCATTTTTAAGATTTCTTCCTTCTCAATTCTTTGATAAATTCTTCTGGCGTTAATTTAATCTCCCGAAGAATTTCGTAGAGCAAAGGTCGAGATAAATCTCGCCGGGGATGGCAAGGTAAAGTTGTAGTTCTGCCATCCGGATGGCGGTAAAAGATATGCCCTCCTTTTTGTCGGGATAGTTCAAACCCCAGGTGGAAAAGCGCCTGCTCCATCTCCCTAAATTTAATGATAGGAATTCTACTCATACACCCACTTGGACCTGTTGAAGACTGACAAACCGGGGTATCTTTTTAAGCTTCCCCTTATATTCCTCCAAACATAGCTCAATGACTTCCTTCAAATTCTTTTGAAGTTCATCTAAAGTGGACGCTTGAGTATGTGCTCCAACAAGACCGGGCACAAAGCCAACGTAAAGCTTTGTTTCTGGATCCCACTCTACATAAGCAGTAAATGTCTGCATTTTATCCTCTCCTTCTTATTCTAATCTCCTGAAAGGTCATTAATGTTTAAAGTGACGCATTCCGGTGAAAACCATGGCGAGCTTGTGCTTGTTGGCGGCGGAAATTACCTCTTTATCTCTCATAGAACCCCCGGGCTGAATGATCGCAACTATCCCCTTTTTTGCCAAGAGATTGACACCATCGGGAAAGGGAAAGAAGGCATCGGAGGCAGCCACCGCCCCTTTTACACTTAAGCTGCTCTTTTCGCTCTTTTTGATGGCAATTTCGCAGGAGTCGACCCGGGACATCTGACCTGCCCCAACTCCAACTGTGGTTTTATTTTTAACCAGAACAATACTATTGCTCTTTACATGTTTGGCTACCACCCAGGCAAACTTCAGGTTAGCAATTTCTTTTTTTGTTGGCCTTCTCTTTGTTACTAACTTTAATTTTCCCGCGAAAAGTTTATCATCCTTTTCCTGAATTAAGAGCCCGCCAGAAATTCTGCGATAATCATATTCCCTATTTTTGATTTTTACCCCTGATTTAATCAGGGATTGATTTTTGATTTGAAGAACTCTTAGGTCCTTCTTTTTTGCTAAGATTTCCAAAGCCTTTTTGTCAAATTCAGGAGCGATCACCGCCTCAACAAATCTGCCCTTAAGCTCTTTAGCAAAGGATTTTTCTACCTTTCTATTAAGAGCAACAATGCTGCCAAAGGCACTGACCGGGTCTGTTCTATAGGCTCTTTTATAAGCCTGTACTATATTTTTGCCCAGAGCCGTGCCGCAGGGATTGGTATGTTTGATTACCACCGCTGCCGGCTCCTTGAATTCCCGGACAAGAGCTAAGCCAGCCTGCAAATCAAGAAGGTTATTAAAGGAGATTTCCTTTCCTTGCAGTTGTTTTGCCCCGGTGAGGCAGGAATTTTCCAAAATTCCTCTTTCTCCATAAAAGGATGCTTTTTGATGGGGGTTTTCCCCGTAGCGAAGATCCTGAATCTTCTTCAGAAAGATCTCCTTAGAATCGGGAAATTCCTCTTTTAGCGTAGTTTCTCTGAGGTATTGAGAGATTAAATGGTTATACCAGCTGGTTAATTGAAAAACATCTATCGCTAATCTTCTTGAGGTCTCTTTTTTAATTCTGCCATTGTTTACCTTTAACTCGGTAATAATCTCCTGGTATCTTGCGGGAGAGGTAATAACCACAACATCCTCAAAGCTCTTGGCGGCTGCCCGCAATAGGCTGGGCCCCCCAATATCGATATTCTCAATGATCTCCTCCTCCTTTGCTCCTTTCTTTTTAATTGTTTCTTCAAAAGGATAAAGATTAACCACAGCCATATCAATTAAGCCGATGTCCTGCTTCCTTAATTGCTTAAGATGGTCTGATTTATCCCGACGCGCTAAAAGCCCGGCAAAAATCTTAGGATGAAGGGTTTTTACCCTCCCATCAAGGAGTTCTGGGAAGCGTGTAATTTCTGAGATTCTTTTCACTTTTACCCCGGCACTCTCTAACTTTTTTGCCGTGCCCCCGGTTGAGATAATCTCTACCCCAAACTCTCTTAGCTCCTTTGCCAATTCAACAATACCTTTTTTATCCGATACACTGATTAAAGCCCGCCGAATCTTAATCATTTTTACTCCTTTTTCCCACAAGTAAATAAAGCACCGCCATACGCACCGCGATACCATTAGTAACCTGCTCTAAGATAAGGGAGGAAGTGCTTTCGGCAACCTCTGATTTAATTTCTATCCCGCGATTAATGGGTCCCGGATGCATAATCAGTAAATCCTTTTTGCCCTCTTTGAGACTTTCCAAATCCATTCCGTAAAGGTGCACATATTCTTGAATAGAAGGAAAGAAAGTCTCTTTTTGTCTTTCCCTCTGGACTCTCAAGAAATAGAGGATATCGCTCTTTTTGATTGCCTCCTTCAGAGAAAAGGTAACCTCCGCACCCATTTTCTCCATTCCCAAAGGAATAAGGGTTGGTGGCCCACAAAGGATAACCGAGGCTCCCAATTTTGTTAAACCCCAGATGTTGGACCTTGCTACGCGGGAATGCCTGATATCGCCAATAATGGCAATTTTCAACCCCTTGATTTTTCCTTTTTTCTCCCGGATGGTGAAAAGGTCAAGCAACCCCTGGGTAGGATGTTCGTGGGAGTCATCCCCGGCATTGATTACTGCTGTTTTGACCTCTTTGGCAATAAGTTTTGGAACGCCGGCTACAGAATGTCTAACGATGAAACAATCAACCTTCATTGCCTCAATATTTCTGGCGGTATCCACCGGAGATTCACCTTTAGACACACTGGAACCACCGATACTAAAGTCAAGAACATCGGCCGAGAGCCTTTTGGCTGCAAGTTCAAAGGAGGTGCGGGTTCTGGTGCTTGGCTCAAAGAAGAGGTTAACGATTGTTTTGCCCCTCAAAGTGGGGACCTTCTTCACATCCCGTGTGCTTACCTCCTTGAAGGATTTTGCCGTCTCCAGGATAAACTCTATCTCCTCTTTGCTTAATTCCTCTAAGGTTAAAAGGTCCTTTCTTTTCCAGCGCATCATTTCTTTTTGATAATTACCACTTCCTCTTTCGCGTCACTTTCTTTCAACTTTACCTCTACCATCTCATTCTTTCTGGCCATCAGCCTCTTGCCAATAAAATCGGGCTGAATCGGTAATTCTCTATTGTCCCGGTCAATTAAAACGAGCAATTTAATCACCTCGGGCCGACCGAAATCGATCAGTTCGTCGAGCGCTGCCCTGATTGTCCTTCCGGTATAAAGGACATCATCGACGAGAAGGACATTCTTTCCCGTGAGGTCGAAGGGGATTTCCGTCCGATGGACAACCGGCTGAGGTCCAATGGCAGAAAGATCATCCCGATAGAGGGTAATATCTAAGGTCCCAAGGGGGATTTCGTTTTTTGTGATACCTTCTATTCTTTCCGCTACTCTTTTCGCTAAAATGGCTCCTCTCTTTCTGATGCCCACAATTGCTAAATTCTTCCTTCCCATCTCTTTCAACACCTCTTTTGAGAGGGTGGCAATAATTCTCTCCATCTCTGCCTTTTTCATCACCTCTTTTGCCATCGGGTATAATCTTACTACATTCTCCCCCAACCGTCAATATTGTGCGCAGGTTCAATACATGGGTAAGAATTGAGACACCTTCATTTCGACTCCATTTTCAACATTTAATTTATTAGCCTGATGTTTATAATAATACTCCTCTGGGGTTAAATAATCAAGAGAAGCATGTGGCCTAACTTTA
>DAOWFY010000018.1 GCA_030637775.1 bacterium
CTATGGCAAGTCCCGAAGAGGTAGGGGAGATAAGAGTGAAAATACCGCCGGTATTAAATATCCTTACCCCATCCTCACCGAATATCCCCTCCCAGTCAAAATCACCTTCCTTTAATTCTCTCACCGCAGAATGTGCGCGGTAATAACAGGTGTTAGATGGGATAACTCCCTTCCCCGCATAAGTAAAATTGATCCCATTGGCAAGAGTGCCTTTCTGATCGGTGGAAAATCTTGAACCATCATTCTTGGTATTGAACCAGATAATCTTAGTTGTATCAACACCCGCTTCCCTTAACTGGTTTCTGATATTTTTACCAATCTCATCATCAACCAAACCGGTCAGAACCCCACTGCGAAGACCAAAGGTATGTGCCAGGCCACAGGCAACATTGGTTTCCCCGCCCCCCTGGAAGACTCTCATTGTTCTTCCCCTGGCTGCAGGGACATCATCGGGATCGAGCCGCAGCATCACCTCCCCTAAAGACAATCCATCATACTTGCAATCTTCAGCAGGTTTAATCTCCTTATAACTAACTATTTTTTGTGCCATTTTGTCTCCTCCCTTTCGCCCCATATCTCTACTTCATCAAATCCTATCCCTTTAGCAACATCGAAAACAAGTTCTGAAGGTTTATCCTTAAGTTCATCGTCACAAATTATCTCTTTCTGAAAAAAAGTGATAGTCACGCATATCTATCCTTTCCCCCTTTTTTGCCCAGAGCACATCCATTTCAGAAAATAATTTCTCTTTCTCAAAAGCATTAAGGATTATTCGATCTATTCCTTTAATCACTGTTTTTACAGTATCTTTGTTTTTTTCTATCTTTATATATCTACTGTCGATAGTGTGGATTAAAGAAGATTCATGAGCGCCATTAACACAAACGGTTTGGGTTCCGGCAATAGCAAGATTACATATAAAAGCATCTTCCCCGCGTACCTTTTTGAATACTTCGCAATACATTTTGTCTCTCAATGCTGTCCTATCTTCATTTTCAATACTTTCTTTTTTCCCACTATTGAATTCAATAACCGCACCGCCAGAGGTCCACTTAGCCATCCCTTTTTCAGCATGAATTTCCAGTACCGGGCCAGCAGAATCCTGACTACAGTGGGTTACATAAAAGAAAATTATCGGTCCGTTTCGCGTTTCAATTCTCATACATGCGGTATCAGCACTTTCAATATTATGTGCTCTATAAAGTTCCGCTTTCACCGAAATAATCTTTGCTGATTTTTTCCTCTCACTGCCGGCAAGAAAACAGAGATTATTAAGATGGTGAGCCAGCGCATTGTTATATGGCGAATCTAATACCCAATGAGTACCACATTTTAATTTCCCGGCCCAGTTCCCCAGGATTTCAGACATCTAACTTTTCCCAGCTCTCCCTGACAAAGAATTTCCTTTAATTTTTGTATTCCGTCAGAATAAAACAATTGATATCCAACTGCGACAAATTTTGATGTTTCCTTTTCACATTTTTTCAGTGCTTCTACCTCCTGAATAGTGGCAGTAACCGGTTTTTCAACCAAAACATTGCAATTTGAACGCATGGCATCTATTGACATTGGTGTATGAAGATGTATCCCAGTAGGTATCATACATAAATCTACCCCATTGATCTGCGAAAGCATTTCCCGGTAATCAGTGAATATCTTGCAACCAAGCGATAAAAGTTTTTTGCATTTCTCCTTTTCTTCCGCCTGATTTATTATCGTTGCGGCAACAATTCTTACATTACCTTTTCCCATTTGTCGCAAAATATCCTCATAGTAAATATTGCCAAAACCAGAAACCCCAATCAGAACAACCTTTAGCATTGCTACCTCTTTTTTCTTCTACGGGCAACCATCCGTATTAAATCTCCCGTAAAGTTTTTCCCACTGCTCTTGGCCCAGCTATCATTTCACGGAAGTATTTTTCTATCTTTTTGCCCAGACCAACAGAGTAAAGATTCAAACTGAATATCTCTTTATTAGAGAGAACAGGTTTTAGCTTATCCCCCAAACTCTCTGGTTTTCCCAGTTCAATTCCAGTTATATATTTTTTAAGTTCTTTAAGCAAAGGATCAGGGCTTAATTCAAATGGTTTTCCTCTATCGTCAATGCCTAGTAAATATCGGCACCATCCAGCAATAGCCAGGGGAATATATTTTAAATTTTTGGCATTCTTTCCATACGCTTTTATTGTGCCTCCATACCTGACCCCTACTTTTTGGGATGTATCTGTAGCTATTCTCTGAGGAGTATCAGGAATATTAGGATTAACCAACCTCTCCTCTAATACCTGCCTCAGGAATTTCTCAGGATTAATTACTCCCGGATTATCTACTACTGGCAGACCTTCTTCATAAGCCTGTCTATATACCAGCTCTTTCAATAAGGGGTCATTCATCTCTTGGAAGATATAATCATATCCTAAGAGACAGCCAAAAGTTGCTAAAGTGGTATGAATAGGATTAAGACAGGTTCCAACCTTTATCTTCTCGCACTTATCAACTATCTTGCTGCTTTCAACAAAAATTATTCTATTCCCCGAGGTATCTACCTTTTCCAACGGAGGCCTTCCATTGGGAAAATTCTCCTCAATCACTAAATAGGAAATATGCTCGGTATTGACAAAGGGAGCAGCGAATGTACCCCTAACTGTTCGCAGAATCTCCATATTTTGAATCCCTCTTTCTTCTAACCATTCTTTATTCTCTTTCGCCGGGCTGGGAGTTATCCTGTCAATCATCGTCCAGGGGAAAGAAACCTTTTTACTCTCTAAATATTCTAAGAACTCTTTTTCCACCAATTTACGAGAGACCCACTCTTGAGCAATAAATGAAACCGCCTCAAACAGTCTTTTTCCATTCTCCGAGCAATTGTCCATACTGACAAGAGCTATTGGCCCAGCCCCATTCTGATGACGATGATTGAGAAGACTGGCGAGCTTTGCCATGATATGACCTGGTTTACTTGGTCCATTCTGGATATCCTTGGATATGGTCTCTGCCAGCCTATCATTTGGATCCCGGATACTGTATCCCTTTTCGGTACAGGTAATAGTAACCATCTGCAAAGATGGTTTGGCAAAATATTCTCTACTCTTTTCCCATTCTTCTGGTCTCGAGGTATCCGCAAATACCGTCTCGGCTGTAGAGGCAATAACCTCTGGTTGATTGGCTCGACCCGGGGGCATTACAATTCTCAGCCTAAGATTATCATGTGGTCGATATATTCTATCCACAATCTCCTCATCCCACGTCTCAAGACCAATAATCCCTTCTTGAACAATACCCGACTCAAGCAATGCCTGCTGAATAGGAGCAATCTCTCCGATAAAAAGGTTGCTGGGTGCGATATGAACCCAGACTGGCGCCTCTTTTGTTCTTCTTACCATCTCTATCAGATTAAATTGTGGCAAGCGAACACTTATCTCTTTCCACTCTGGCTCTTTCAATCCCTCTCTTGTCAAATTAACCATTTTTACTTCCCCAATACTTCTTTATTAACAAGATATTGTGGCACCTTCCCCTGCATAAAATCAACAACGGCCTGGGTTGACATCAATTGCATTCCGAGTTTTCCTCTATCGGTATCTGAGCCAACATGGGGGCTGACAATGATGTTGAGCCCTTCTAATGATAAATTCTTCGGCCATATTTCGTCAACCCCATAGCCCCAGATTCTTCCTTCTTTGACGGCATAAAATGCCGCTTTATAATCTACCAAAATACCCCGGGCGCAATTTACCAACACCGTCGTAGGATGCATCAGTTTAATCTCTTCTTCTCCAATAATGGTCTCGCTACAGGCAGCGTGTGAGGTTATGATATCGGCAGTTTGGCATAATTTTTTTAAAGGCACATATACCACCCCATTCTCCTTGGCCCATTCTCTATCTGGGTACGGGTCATAGGCAATAACTCTCATTTCATAGCCTTTCATTAATTTAACCACCAATCTTCCAATGGTTCCGGTTCCAATTACACCTAAGCTTTTTCCTGAGACATCTAAGCGAGAAGGACCTTCTTTACCCTTTCCTCGACTTGCTCTCTGATGATGCAAAATACGTCTTCCCGCTATATCCAGGATGGTTGAGTGTGCCCACTCCGCCGTGGGTAAAGCATTGCACCCGGGACAGTTTGTCACCATCACCCCAAACTCGGTTGCCGCTCTTATATCAACTGAGCTATAGCCTATTCCATATCTAGCGATCAATTCCAAAGAGCCACCCCTCTTTATACCCACCTGAGATAAAAAGTCTCGACTATATTTCTCTAAATCGGCAATAACACAGGTTACATCCTTAAATTCTTCTACCGACAGCGGCTCTTCCGGCTTTCTTTCGCAGCGATAAATGATTTCAATTTCTCCGCCAGATTCCAGCTTCAATCGCTCAAGCATTTGTTTGGCCTTTCCTTCCTCTGGAGGATGAGTGATAAGAGTATCCAAAAAACTGGTGGCTAAAACCAAAATCTTCTTTCCCATCTTAAAATCTCTAATAAAGAAGATGAAGATTGTGGGGTAATGTCAGCTCCTTTAATCTCCACGGTTTCATTTTTTCTCCTCTTTCACCCTTTCTCCACTCCACTGATGGCATAAATTTTCTCCGGTCTACCAGGATACCTATTTTCTCCCAAATACATTCGGATGAAGGGGCGCTGCAGTTGAAAACCATATTTGTCGGCAATTCTGACAGCATTTTCGTTAACTAAAGGTACGTCAAAAAATATTTTTTCTCCCGATAATTTATTTAATGCGGCTTTGAACAGTTCCTCAGCTACCTCCTCTTTCTCCACAATCCAGGGACCAATCTGGTAGGCATTGTATCCTGGCCGGCACATCAGATAGCCGGTAATATCCTTTCCTTCTTCCCAGAGAAAGCAATTATCAGGATATTCCTCAAAGAGTCTTCTTAAAACCTCTCCTCTATCAGCTCCAAAAGAGCTTTCATCAAAGGCGATGAGCTTACCTAAACTCTCTTGCTTCATTACACTTACTCCTCCCGCTACCTCTAAACTTCGGCCTTTCCCCTCTCTTCTCTCCAGCCGATATTCATCCTTAAATCCCAGGGTATTGTAAAGCTTCTTACCCAGTGGGGTAGCATCCAGTCTCACGCTCTCCACCCCTTTTCTTTGACCGTAACTGATTCCATAACGGAGGAGGGCGGTCCCAATCCCCTTTCTTCTCTCTTCGGGAGGAACCAAGACCATCCCTACCCAGGAAAATTTAGCCCCGTAGCAGATGGTAGTTACTGTCCCTATTTTCCTATCCTCTGCCATTGCTACAAAACAGCCTTTCGGCTCCAGACTCAGGAATCTCTTCCAATCGGCTTCAAGCTGGTTCCAACCCGCAATATTCTTCAGTTTCATGCCGAAAGGAATGTCCTCTTTTCTCATTAACCTCATTTCTACTTTGACCTTTTCCATCACACTCCCCCCTCTATACTCTCCCCCACAAGTGGGGAGAGGGAATAGGCATAAACGGCTTCTGCTCTTTCTCCTCCTAACTCCTCACTACTCAGAGGCTTTTGTCCAAACCCGGTACATAGTTCAGAGCCAATGATGGCCATTACTTCCCCAGAGAGGTCAATTATCTCAGAGATTCTATCCTTAATTTCTTGTTTTACAGGACCGTGATAATAGAATAAATTGGCCTTTATTGACCAGGGTGAGAGATAATAAAGAACAACTATTGGTTTTTTCTCTTCTCTCGCTATCCTGGCCAAGGCCTGTCTACTCAGCTGCCAGGTGGCGCGATGGTCAGGATGAAGGTCATCGGGATGAGGAATAATGGCCAAGTTGGGAGATATCTCTTTGAACCTTCTATATACAATTTCTTTCTCCTTTTCGCTAATCGATCTTATGTCCGGTTTTTCTTCTTTCATTGTATCGTAAAATGGCAATTTCAGGAATTGGATATCTACTTTAAGTTGATTCCCTCCTAACCGCCTGATGGCTTCTCTTGCTTCATTCTCCTTGTAAACTACCCATTCCTCCTCAGCAAAATGTCCCCTTTCAGCATGGATGCTTGAGGGAATTTTGGTGCGATAAGCGGCGGTAAATACTAAACTATTGAGAGTACTTCCATTCCCTCTCTGTTCTGCAATCTTCATTAACCAACGAAGAATGCCTCCGGAGGCAATAACATCATCATCCGGATGAGGAGAAGCAAAGAGGGTTCTTATTGGTCCTTTACCCAAAACGGTCTCTGCGGCAAAAGGACCGTCCCTCTCAAATAATGCCTGGGTCTTAGATTCAAATGGATAGAAATCTCCTCTTTCATCTATCTTAAAAATATAATATTTTTCCGCATATCGCCATTCTTGTTTGCTACTGCCTTCTTTATTTTCAATCAGTCCTTCGGCCAAAATTGCATTTATGCGGTTAGAGCTCTTTGCCACTTTATCAAATGGGGTGCGCTCTATCTGGGAACGGTGGGCACTCATCGCTTTTTGTTTAACGCTCATCCGTTGCTCTGTAAGAAAATAGTAAAGCTGGCCAGGAGTGATATCAAAGATTGGAGAGAAGTAGCGAATGCCTATTTTATCTGACTCAGTTTCCCGGGAAAGAGCTTTCATCGTCTCCGTACTTATTTGATGTATCCTCTGCGAGAAAGGAGAGGGGTAATCTTCTCCCGGAATGATTACCCCATCTGGATTTACCTTTCTTAGCCTATTTTTCAGTTCCTCTAATGGCTCATTTTCATTGCCGATTGTCCATCTGGATACTTTGTTGTCTCTTTCCAATCCATCCAAGAAATTGCCGATGAAAAGATTCGCTTCACCTCGGTTTAGTTCAATAAGAGCAAAACGCAGCTTTTTTGGAAAGGATACGGTATTTACTTTCTCCAGTTTTTTTTCGCTGAGAACACAAAATTTCCCTGGTTTCGAGATAAAAGAGTTAAAATCCATTATATTGACTTCATCGCAATGGCATTTTCGGGACAAATGTCAGTACAGGTAGAGCAGCCCAGACATTGCTCTGCCTTGATATAGGCTTTTTTGTCCTTTAATTCAATGGCATTACAATGTCCGATTTTCAGACATTTACCACAACCGATACAAAGCTCTCTATCAACTATGGCATGTCCCGGAAGAGTCTTTAAACCATCGGCACTCAAAAGGTAGGGAATCATTCTATCCCGAAGCTCGGAGAAACTTTTGCTATTGGTCCTGTTGATGTATTCCTTAATCCCTCGTATTATCTTTGGAAGGATACCAAAGCCGCGCAACATCGTTTCGGTGCAGATTCCAATCAAATCCGCACCCACCATCGCCATTTCAATGGAATCTACATAATTCTGTACTCCGCCTAATCCTATTATCGCTGGCTCAGGACCTATCGCTTTTCTTATCTGGAAGACATCCTTTTGTGCCAGTGGCTTCAACCAGGGACCACTCATACAACCTAAAGAAAACCCCTCCTGAAGCCAATAAGTGGACATGTCAACACGGTTGATATCGAAAGGAGGCGTACCGGTACGGTTACTCACCGAGCTGATACCGGCAGCCCCATTGGAAACTGCCGCTTTAGCCACATCCCCGATATTTCCGCCCTCAGGAGTGATTTTGGCAAATACCGGAATACCAACACAGCTAACGATGCTCTTCACCGCTTTGCCGACAATTTCAGGGTTAGTTCCCAGACTGGCACCGGAGACGGGCCGGCCTTTCTTACTCTTGCCAACCTGCTCCTGGCTGAAGGACATATTAGGACAACAAAAATTAAGCTCAATCGCATCCGCCCCTGCGCCTTCAAATTTCCTGGCCATATTTTCCCAACCGGCCAATCCCCTATCCCCAGAATAGGCTATATTAGCAAAGATAATAATATCTTTAGTCTTTTTTCTTCCCTTCTCCACTAATCTCAAGCCCTCCGCAAAAATCAGTCGGTGCTCGCTGGTAAAGATATGGAAATTCCTATCTTTAAACCAACGATATCTCGGTGCCGGATTAATGTAGGGGTCAGGATCCATCGTCAACTTAATGCTCATCCCTCCCCAACCCACTTCTTCCGCCTCAATTAGCTGCTCTATCCATTTAGCCGTTGGTCCGGAGCCAACGATGAAGGGATTTTTAAATTTGAGGCCAGCCACATTTACCGGCATTAGAATATCCTTGCTTTTTTTCATTTCTTTATCACCTTATCTTTATTGTTCTCCCCTCTTGCGCTGACTTATATATCGCCATCGTAACCTCTAAGGCTTTGAGCCCATCCTCACCGCGCATTCCCGGCTGGGGTTCCTTATCCTCTGCTACACAATCAACGAAGTGAGCAATTTCATCAATATAGCCTAAAGAGGCCTCCTCATCTACCGCGGGTTTAGTCCAGCCTTTGGTCATCTCCGCCTTCTCAATAGCATAGCTATACCCATCTAAACTATAAACCGAGAGAGGAGAGCCTTGCGTAAGGTCAATCTTTATTACTCCCTTGCTTCCGTAAATTTCCACCACATCATCCAACCCTCCGCAGGTGATATAATTTCCTTCAACAAGAGCCTGACTTTTATCTTCAAAGGTAAGGATTCCTACCCCCCAATCCTCACCCTCAAAATTATGGTGTTTTAAATTGTCTCTGGCTCCACCGCTGACTTTCCCTACTACCTCCACCACCTCCTTTCCCTTGAACCAACGAACAAATCCTATTGAGTGTATCGCCAGATGAATCATTGCTCCTCCTCCACAGTATTCTATTTTCTGAGCATATAGAGAATGGGAACCGGGATGAGTCTCCTTAGCCTTTAGATAAAGCACCTGCCCAATAGCTCCCTCATCACAGATACTCTTTGCCCTCCTGAGAGCGGGAGCGAATATCCAGTCCTCCGCATACATTAACTTAACCCTATTTTTCCTGGCTGCCCTGAGCATCTCTCGGGCATCCTCTACTCGAGTAGCTAAAGGCTTCTCGCAGATCACATGCTTTCCACTCTCTGCAGCCGCGATCACCACCTCTTTATGCAGGAAATTTGGCACACATACACTCACAAGCTCAATATCATCCCGTTTAAGCATCTCCCGGAAATCTCGGCAGGAATCAGCAATACGATATTTTCGGCAAAACTCATTTAGGTTATCGATCGCGGAGGCAGCGACCAATTCTACTTTTCCTGTCCGCTGGTAAGCCTGAGCATGGAGTCCCGCAGAAAATCGTGAGCCAACAATACCTACTCTAACCATTTTCCCCCTCTATGTCTTCTCCTTATTGTGTGGGAAAGGTCTCCAGACCTTGACATCGACATCAGGAGATGTCTCCCACATCATTTATTTCTCTTCTTATCAACAAAGCAGAATCAGGGTCTAAAAACATCATGCTATTTTTATGTTTGCGCATGATGGAGGCAGGGGTGGAAGAGTCAACCCGATTAAATATGGTTAACTTTACCGATTTCGCCTTTAAGGATGCGGGTACAACCAGGGATATATATCTCGCCCTAATAATCGGAGGCATGGTTACGGTAAAGGCATGTTTTGGGACATCCTTTAACCGGGCAAAACAGCCATCCCTTACCTGTTGAATTCTGCTTTCTTCTTGTAACTTTACTACCTTTACCAAATAGGGGTCATTAAAATCGGCATTCTCCGGGTCATTGAAAGCGATGTGCGGCACAAGTCCGATCCCTCCCTGAACAACATCAAGGAGATGTTTTTCTAAAAGTTTAGCGTAGCGCCTGCATTCTGTTTCTGGATTCTTTGCCTCTCCCCTGATAAGGTGGACCGATTTCGCTCTCACTTTACTAAAAATCTTTTCTAAAAGAAATTTTCGGAAACTTGAGGGATGATTTTCCTTAAGCCCAACATATTCATCCATATGAAAACAGTTGATTGCCTTCCATGGCACATCTTTGCGTGCAACTAAAGCATCAAGAACCTCATTCTGAGAAGGGGCAGCAGCAAAAAGGATATTTATCTCCTTTTTTCTCTGCAGAATCTTTTTTATGGCCAAGAGCAAACCTTTGGCTGCAGCCATCCCCATACTCAAGCGATTGGGATAGATTACTACCTTAAGGTTATCCGCTTTGAAAGCGGTATGTTCAAAAATAGTTCCTAAAGGAACGCTAAAACCGCCTTTTTTAATCTTAGTTTTCATTTTTGTTGCGTAAGAACCCAGAGTAATCCCTGCTTACGCAGGGACTGCCACTACAACTACGCTTTAAACTGCTGCCGATATCCCAAGGAGTGAGAAATTTCCCTTCCTGCCCTTTGAGCCGAGCTAATGAAAAAGGGAATTCTTTTCGGTCTTATTCTCATCGTTGGGCCAGAAATACTTAAAGCAGCAATAACCCTACCAAGGCAATCCCGGATAGGAGCAGCAATA
>DAOWFY010000056.1 GCA_030637775.1 bacterium
ATACCGGGAACTTTTTCGGGATATTGAGTCCTCCGGTTTTGTTAAGGTGAGGGTGGATGGAAAAATTTATGATTTAGAGGAAAAAATCTCTTTAGCCAGATACAAAATGCACAGGATTGAGGTGATTATTGATGAATTTTCTCTTAATCCTGAGGATAGGTCGCGCCTGGCTGAATCTACTGAGATTGCTCTTAAGTTAGGAAAAGGGTTAGTAATCGTTGGCCTAAATGGGAAAGATTCCCTCTATAGCGAGAATTATGCCTGTCCTCATTGTGAGAACCTCTCTTTCGAGGAATTAACCCCCCGCATGTTCTCCTTTAACAGTCCGTATGGTGCCTGTCCAATCTGCCGGGGCCTGGGATTTAAGATTGAGGTTGACCCTGATTTAGTGATTCCGGATAGGTCCAAAACCCTTTACGGAGGAGCAATTAAACCCTGGCATGAGGCCGGGGGCAGAGGGATATTTCTTCACTATCGCCGGAAGTTACGGAAGGTAGCCAACCATCTTGGCTATGACCTGGATACTCCGGTATCCGATTTTAGAAAGAAGGACATCGACATCATTCTTTACGGTTCGGGGGAACTCGGCGCACCTTCGGTGCAGACCTGTAGGGGTCGGATTCATCCGACCCGCGGGCTTGATAAATCAAGCCCCTACTTCGAAGGGGTGATTCCCAACCTGGAGAGAAGAATGAGGGAGACCGAAAGTGAATTTCGCAGAGCCGAAATCCTAAAGTATATGAGAGAACTTCCCTGTCCCGCCTGTAAAGGAGGTAGACTCCGGCCGGAGTCCTTAGCCGTTACCATCAATGGGAAGTCAATCCTGGAGATAACCAGAATGTCAATTACTCAGGCAATAGATTTCTTTACCCATTTAAAACTTGACGAACGAAGAGCTCTCATCGCTTCTCAAATCTCAAAGGAGATAAAAAGTAGGCTAAGATTTATGGCCGAGGTGGGCCTTGACTACCTCACGCTCGATAGAATGAGCCATACCCTTTCCGGAGGGGAGGCGGAACGAACAAGATTGGCAACCCAGATTGGCTCCGGTTTAGTGGGAGTGCTTTATATCCTGGATGAGCCTACAATAGGGCTACATCAGCGGGACAACCGAATGTTACTTGGTACCTTAAAAAGATTGCGCGATCTCGGTAATACTGTAGTTGTCATTGAACATGACGAGACAACGATTAGAACTGCCGACCATCTTGTGGATCTGGGTCCCGGAGCAGGCCTTGCGGGAGGAAGGATTGTTGCTCAAGGAAGCCTCCAGAATATCCTTAAATGTAACTCCTCTCTTACCGGTAAATATTTAAAGGGAAAATTAAAGATTAAGGTTCCTTCCCAGAGGAGAAAACCCAGAGAAGATAGATTTTTGCAGATCAAGGGGGCCGCAGAGTATAACCTGAAAAATATTGACCTCAAGATTCCTTTAGGGCTTTTTATCTGTGTTACCGGAGTCTCCGGTTCGGGAAAAAGCACCCTTATCGATGAGGTACTGCGTAAGGGCTTAAATAAGATTCTTTATCACAGTAGAGAAAAGCCGGGAAAGCACAAGGCAATTGTTGGAGCAAATCAGATTGATAAGGTGGTGCTTGTGGATCAGTCGCCGATTGGCAGAACCCCCAGAAGCAATCCCGCCACCTATACCGGACTATTTTCTCCTGTGCGGGAACTCTTTAGCCGCCTTCCCGAATCAAAGGTGCGGGGTTATAAACCGGGACGATTTAGTTTTAATGTCAAGGATGGGAGATGCGGTGCCTGTCAGGGAGATGGGGTTACCAAGATTGAGATGCACTTTTTACCCGATATCGAGGTTCTCTGTGAGGTCTGCAAGGGGAAAAGATATAATCGGGAGACCCTGGAAATTCGCTTTAAGGGAAAGAATATTGCCGATGTGCTGGCGATGAAGATTGAAGAATCCTTGAAATTTTTTGAGAATATCCCGGCCCTCAGAAGGAAATTAAAGACCTTGAATGACGTTGGTCTGGGATATTTGGAGTTGGGTCAATCGGCCACTACCCTTTCCGGGGGAGAGGCCCAAAGGGTAAAATTATCGACCGAACTTTCCCGTAAAGGGACCGAGCGCACTCTTTACCTTCTTGATGAGCCGACCACCGGCTTACATTTTGCCGATATTGAAAAGTTGCTCAATGTCCTCAATCGATTAGTAGATAAAGGAAGCACCGTGATTGTCATTGAACATCAACTCGATGTAGTTAAGAATGCTGACTATATTATTGATTTAGGTCCCGAAGGAGGAGAGAAAGGAGGTGATGTTGTCGCTACCGGCACCCCTGAAGAGGTAGCATCCTGCCCCAATTCCTATACCGGCAAATACCTCAAGGAAATCCTGAATAAATAACCGTCTTTGTCATTGCGAGCGAACAAAGTGAGCGTGGCAATCTCAACAATATTTACTGTAATGGCAGGACTTGCTCTACCAATCTAAAAAAACAGTGGAAATTGCGATACATCCTTGATACTCTTGCTTAATTACTCGCCATTGTGTCGCAAGCCGAAGGAGAGCAATGGTGGTCATATCAACTTCCGAAGGAGAACTCCGACACAATTTCGCTTTTGCTGTTTTAGAATAGTTTTAGGTTTAGGTAGTTTAGAAGGTTATTTTAAGAATTGTTTCAGCTTTTGTATACCAAAGGCGAAATGAAGGGTTAATTAAAATCCTGTTTCTGCTCCTTCTTTAGCTTTCTGTTTTTGATAGGCTTTTTGTTGTTTGTAAATCTCCTTTGAAAGTATATGAAGTTTTCCTTCTTTTGAAACTTCATTATATTCCAATGACATTAGAGTTATTTTGCCACCCCAAACATAATATTCAATAAATTCATTATCTTGATAACCTCTCCCAAATTTCTCAAAAACAGCGTCTCTTAAACCGACCCAATTTACAGAACTTTTGGTAATAACCCATACATCACAAAACTTTCCTCTCCAAAAACCATATCCAATTCTTTTAAGTTTCGCTTCTCCGATATGTAGATCCTCACTCTTCCTGATGTATATTTTAATTCCCCCATAACTTGGATCAGTCCAAAAGTATTCCATATCTTTCAAGGTGGATATGTCTGTTCCCCACTTAATACCTCTGAAACCGTCTGGTTCGTTCTGGAAGCCTTTAGCAAAACAAAAATTACTTAACAAAAGAATTCCAGCCAATCCAATTAAAAGAATTTTCTTCATCTTCCCCTGCCAAATTTTTTCTTAAACCATCTGATTACCCTCTTTAGCACCGCTAATAAACTAGACCAGGGTATTACATTCTGAATTTTTCTAAGTATATTGACATAATTTTCGGATAAGTTAGCACTGTGTTTGGACAAAAATATATGGATTGCTACCCAAAGAAGAGTGATTAACCAAAGGTAAAAGAATATGTTTCTCTGCTCTTTTAATCTTAATTCTCTCCTCTCCTCATCTATTATTCCAATCTCTGTTTTAGTATCTCCGTATATTCTCTCAACAGCAGTTTTAGCCTGTTCAAAATTATATATTCGCCCCTGTGGTAGCGGTAGTATTGGGGGTAACAATGGACGAGGAGTTTTTATGTCAAAACTTAACCTGTTTACTTCATCAATCAAGCTTTCTAATTCTTCAGCTTCTGAACCAATAATGTTTCCGGGATGAGAAGGGTTATTCCATCTATTTCTTAAATCATTGGCACGCGATTGCAAACGCAAAAGTGTTTTTCTTATATCCTTCATTTTCCCATTCCTTATTCAATATTATCCCTTTTCTTTCTATTGCACTCTTCACAAAGAAGTTCAATATTCCTCACTGTATTGCTCCCTCCTCTAGATACGGGTATAATATGGTCATATTCAAGATTTTTTCTGCTTCCACATTTAGCACATTCCCCGCCATCTCTTCTCCATACGGCAATTCTCGCTGCTTCCGGGATAGATTCTCTCTTTGGGGTTTTCTCTACTTCTTGAGATAATTCAAAATTTCTTTTTAGTCGTTCAAACTTTTGTCTTTCCTTGTCTTCTAATTCCAACTCTTTTCTTTGTTTTTTAATATATCCATCCCCCCACTCTTTCAGTCTTTTAAATTCTTTACTTTTCTCAAGTTTCTTCAGTTTCTCTCCCCACACCTCCTTATCATTACTATTCGGATTTTCAAAGAGGTCACAAAAGGCTGCCCAATCTTCCGCTACTTCTCTCAACTCATCTGGTAGATCCTCTTCCTCGAATAGCTCCTCTGGTACCATCTCTTTTTCTATCTCTATTTTCTCCTCCTCAATCCACTCTTCCCCCTTCTTATACCATTCTCTCTCCCACTCTTCTGATGATAGTTGCTGAAAATCTAAGTATGAAAGAAAATTAAAGTGATTGAAGAATATCGGAAAGGAAAATATATGGACTCCCTTTTGTTCTTCCTTACTCATCCCACTTACTTTTCTAAGTATTCTTTTTACACCCATCTTCTTTGCATCCTCTCCGTATCCAGAAACATCTCTTCCTGATACTCCCGGAACTTCACCGCGGTCTTATGGTCCTCTAGGTCTTCTTTCCGGAGAAATCTCTTGCCACACCAACTACACCTGTATTTACTGCCTGTGATGTTGGCAAGTTGATTCTCAGATATCTCGTCTACACCACTTTCTAGAATTATATCTGAATCTACAATTAAGTCGGTTACGTTGAACATTTGTTATCTCCTTTTTTGTTTACTTAATGTGTTAGCCATTGCCTGGATGAAAACCTATTCGCCTTTTGATAGCAACACCTTGTTCTGTGAAGGCATACGGCTTACGTCTCAAGCCCATCTTCTCAGAATTGGATATCGCAATTTGCGATTTCCAATTTTCAAATTCCTCTTTTGTAAGCTGGAACATAAAATCTTCCGGCAAACGCTTTGCATGCCTCGAATTACCTCACCTTAATAACTCCAAGAACTTACTTACATTTTTATAGGCATCAGCTATTTTTATCTGGTATTCTCGTCCATTGGTAATATTATAGAAGTTTGCTACCCAGGCCGGGCCGTTAGACCTTATATCTTTAAATGCCTCTCTGATATGTGACAGTCCTTCCTGCACAATCTCATTGTTCAGATACGGCTTGAACTCCCGGGCAACAGATAAAGGCCCATCTTTGTAATTTGCAATCATATAGTGGATATCATATGCATCCTTTTCCTTATATCTCCCGCCTAACGCAAAGGATTTCATTGCTAAACTGCTAACGATACCGGCCACCTTCCATTTACAAGATGTTTTACCGTTGCCCGGCAAAATATCTTTAACTTCAATGATTATAAAATACTCAAATGCAAGCTGACAGCCTTTAGTTTTTAGAGCCTGTAAATCCGGCTGAATTCTGCGGTGAACTGCCTCTCTCCTTTTGTCGTCAAGATGGGAAGTCAGAAAATCTATTTTTACAGTATACTCTTTATTATCATGAGGAGAAATCAATGTCCGCTCAAATCTAAATTCAAAGACATCTGCCAATTCATCCTGAACTGCCTGATAACCCCTTTCTTCTATCAAACCTATAATTGTCCCGTATTTCTTCTCGCTTATTGTGGGGTTAACAGCAATGTCAATATCAATTGAACCTACATGGTCAAAACCTTCCTTCTGGTATTTCTGCGATATAAAATATGGTGCCCACCCACCAATAAGAACTAAATCATCAAAATAGCTCCTTAAGATTACACCCAACTCTAAAATTACTGATTTTGAGGCTTTAACTACTCCGGAATCAAATTCATCCGCATTTCTAATCTTAGCCATTTAGTACTTTATCCTTTCTTTACGCAAAAACTCTGCTTGCTCCTTCCCTCTTGCGGGATATTGATTAAGGTCTAAGTAGAGTTGCGTATTGCAAATTACATCCTTGCCTTCGATAGTTTGCTTTCGATAAAATATTCCTTCATCATAAGGTTCAATGAGATGAACTGTACCTCCGAATTCAATCTCTTCTAATTCTAATCGCTGGACAATTCTTTTGAGGTCTCCCAGATAATAAAAATGGACATCGTTAAAACGCATAAAAGGGGCAACTAAAGAAGCTCCGGCATGCAGAGTAAAGCAGTAAGCAGTTCTGTTTCTTTTAAGTGTATTTGCTACTTTCTTCATCAATTCCTGAGGGTTCTTTATAGATGAATAATAGGAATAAATAGACTCAGGAAAAATTCTATACTGTCTTGTCCAGTCATTTAGTAACTCAGTTGGACGGGACAAATGAATTTGCTTCTTTTCATCGCGAACTATATAGCCTTGCTTAAGAAGTCTATCTATAACTTCATGAGTATATCCCAGGGCAACCTCAAATGTTTGAGATAACTCGTTTATCCCCCATAATCTTTCTGGTTCTTCAAGCAATGCTCTAATAATCCTCGTTGCTTTAGGAGAGAACAGTTTTTTCAAGATGCTGCGGGTCCTCTTTATCTGTTCTTCGCCAATTTTTTCTATGTAGACCTCCTTTAAGCCCACATAACAATTTCCGACAAGATCTATATAGCCAATATTATTCTCTTTACAGATGGAAGCACCTCTTTTAGAGATGAAATCTGAAACAAAGATAGGATAACTGTTTTTTATCACAGATGCTGCTTTAAGCAAAATAGGGATAGATTGAAGTATTTGCGAAGGGAAACCTCTAGATTTAACTTCAATGATAAGTTTTCTCTTTTTACCTGCCATCTCAACATCAATTACCATATCAGGAATTACCCCTTTAATCTTAGGTTGATGCACAATTTTTGTGATTTTAAAAGCAGGGATATCTTCCTTTATAAGAGTTGGCACCTTATCCAAGATTTGCTTTTCTGAAATCATTTCAATCTTCCTTTTACTTTTTCGGTATTTACCGAAATATGCCTATTTACCGAAAGGTAACTATAAAGTATCACTTTACTCTTCCTTTGTCAAGGGCAAGAGAGTTGCTTTGAGCAAGAATAGTTGGTAAAATTAGGGGTAATGGATTCCGATAGCGAGGTAATGCTTCGCGTTAAAAAAGGGGAAATAGCGGCCTTTAATCAAATTTTAGAGAAGTATCAAAGACCAATCATTAACTTCATCTGCCGGTTTGTTGGTAGCAGAGAGGAAGCAGAGGAGATCGCCCAGGAGGTTTTCCTGAGAATTTATCTTGCGCGAGGCCGCTACCGACCGAAAGCAAAGTTTTCTACCTACATTTATCGGATTGCTAAGAACCTTTCCTTAAATTCCCTCAGGAAGAAAAGACCTCAAATTGTCTCCCTTGATAAACCTATCTCCGGAGAAGAGGGGGAAATAGAGAGGGAATTTCCCAATTCCCACCAGATTTCTCCCGCTGAAGCCTTAGAAAAAAAGGAAATTCAACTTTTAGTGAAGAAAGCGCTCGATTCTCTGCCGATTCCCCAGAAAACCGCGATAATCCTCAATAGATACAACGACCTTTCCTATGAGGAGATCGGCAAAATAATGAATCTCTCCCTTCCCGCAGTGAAATCCCTTTTGCATCGGGCAAAGGAAAACTTAAAAGAAAAGATTAGCGAAACTTTTTAGCGAAAAATGTGTTTATATAGATGAGAGGAAAAAATGGATGATAAGAAACTCTGGAAGATTTTAGGAACTGTAAGGGATATCGAGCCATCTGCCAACTTCAGGATGAAGTTCTGGGATAGGGTTGAGAGGACGAAAAGAAGAAGAACTTTAATTATTAGAAGGCTGGTACCGGCGGTGGCTACTTTAGCGATTCTTCTGATTACTATCTTCATCTCCTTGCCAAAGTCCCCGCAATATCCTGAGATTCCTCTTATTATTTCGCAAAAAACTATCGAGAATTTTACTACTGAAGAACTGTTGGCCGAGACGATAAATTACTCTAATCTGGAGACGATAGTGGCTGAGACATTCAGCAGCGAAGAGATTCTTACCGCATTTGTTCCTGAAGAAATATTGGAAGAAATGCAGATAATAAATAGGGTTTCAGAAAACTCGCTCTTTGAAAACTAAATATTAGGGAGGAAAGATTTAACAAAGCGAATCTTGTCTTTGTTGCCTGTTTTGGCAGCGGTCAGGGCTACCAGAAGAACAGTAATGTGAGCAATGGTGCAGTGGTTGGAGATAGCCTGAAGCCCTCTAACACTTGGGTTTTGCATACAGAGGTTAAGTAATCTGGAAAATATCCTTTCACTACCGCTACGAAGATTGTAGATTTTTTTGAACTTCGGAGAACCATAGTCAATCTTCTTGCGAATACCTTCATCTACCGTTTGGGTATAAGCAAAACAGCCTTTACCTTTGATAAATTGAGGATGAAACCAGGGACAATAAGGATGTTCTTTCCTAAACTTCTTAGAATGGGTAATCGGGCAAACGAACTTAAGTCTGGTTCTGTTTCCCTCTTTGAATTTGCCCCAATACAACATCTCAAAACCAGCGATGCAGATTCGATTACCGGTTGAAGAAACTTTGAGATTGGGGTCTTTCCCTCTTCTTGGATTTCGGGCGATATATGGTTTGGCCTTGAGATCATTGATAATGAAGAGAAGGACTTTTGCCGAATCAAGTCCCGCATCAGCGATTACCCCACGAATATTAATAAGATTGAATTTAGATTTAGCTGATTTAAGTTGGGGAATGGCCACTCTACTGTCAACTACATTGGCTGGTTTTGTTTCTTCTGAAATGGGTAACTCAGATAAGGCATCAGAGAGGACAAAGTTCCGGTAGCCCCAGAAGTATTTAATTTCCTTTTGAAAAGGTTTAGGGAAATGAACCATAATACCAAGGCGACAATCAGGGTCAGCTTTGGGTATCTTGGTCTTATCAAATCTGGCCTTGACCGAAGTCTTAAGATTGTTCTCTTTAACTTTGACCGGGATATTGGAGGAGTCGAAAGAGAGGTAAGTTCCTTTGATCTTTTTGAGAGAGATTAACTTGGTTACCATAGAAGCTTTTACTTCCTGGAAGATGTTATTTTTGGTATCTTGTAAGAAGGCAGAAAAGTTCTCAACACAGGGTAGATGGAGCGGATGGAAACCAAGCATTAAAGCTAAATTAGGGTTATCCTGCAGTTCCGTAACCAGGTCAGAAAGATAAGATAAAGTTCTAATGTTCTTATAAACAATGGCTCTGAGTAAAGCCTCGTAAGGAATAGGTGCTCTACCAGTAGAAGGATATAGTTGCTGGAGAGGAGAAGTGTCAAGAAAGGAGAAAAGAATCTCATATTTCTCTAAAGGTTTCAAGTTAAAGATGGTTTCAGCTGAAAAAAGAAGCTTCTGTTTTGCATTAAATTTAGCCATAGAATTACCTCCTTGTTTTCTGAAAGGTTTAGGTTTTGAAGAAAAGGAAACCATTGAAAGATTGTATAGCAAAAGATAGGTGGAGGTGAAATTAAATTCAGACTGCAAGGGAATTTGCTTAAGATAGAAAGGAGGGTTTCAGAAAACTTTAGAGGTTAGATAAAGCTATAAAAAATTCACCTCCAACCCCAAGAAAAATCGGTAAAAATTAGCAGAAATTAAGGAATGACCTTCTGAAACCCGCGTCAGATGGGGGTTTCAAGGTGGAGGTGAAAAGTAAAACAGGGATGTCAGGAGAGCCTTACAGGACAAGGGTTTCAGAGTTTTCTGAAAGGCTCGATAATAAATGAAAAAGGGGGTGAAAACTTTAATGAGATCTAAAGTCTATTTCTTAGCAACTTTGCTCTGTAGTCTCCTTTTATTTGCAACCAGCGTAAAACTCTTTGCTGAACCTCCCCATGAGAGGATGTCAGCTGAGGAGAAAGAGGAAAGGAGGGAGAAAGCAGGCAAGATGCTGGAGACGATCACTCTTTGGAAGATCGTGGATCGTCTTAAACTAACTGAGGAGCAACTGACCAAATTTCTGCCCAAGTATAGAGAGACCAAGGACCTAAAGAAGGAGTACCGAGAGAAGAGAAAGAAAGTGGTAGAAGAGTTAAAAGACCTTCTTCAAGAAAAAAAGGTTTCCGCAAAAAAGATTGAGTCGAAATTGGCTCAATTGGATAAACTCGAAGAGGAGCAGTGGCAGGAAAATAAAGCATTACAGAAAGAACTCAGAGGTATTTTAACTCCCGAGCAGCAGGCTAAATTCATCTTTCTCCAGAGGCAGATTGGTAGAGAGATGATGCAGCAATTGAGAAAGAGGATGAAAGGAGAAAAGGAAAAGGGAAGACAACCTCGAGAAAAAAGACATTTTGAAGAAGGTTTTCCTTCGGAGAAGTATGAATATAAATAAGATGAGAACTTCTGACGCGATACCGGTTAAGCCCAAAGTTCCACCGAATGGAAGGAACCTTAAATGAAAAGGATAATAATCGCAGTTACTCTCTTGCTTCTCTTTGGCAGCATCTCCTTCGCAGAGGAAGCCAATGAGAAGATAAGGGAAACCAAGAGGGATATTCAGTTACTTAACCTCATCAATGGTCTCTACCTATCCGAGGAGCAGATGAGAGGTCTTCTTCCCCTTATCAGGCAGGCGGCGATGCTCACGGAGAGTTACCGGGAAACCCTAAAAAAGGTCTTTCTTCCCGAGGAAGAAAATCTTCTCTCCTCTTTAAAGGAGGAACTTTGGGCAACTGAAACCGGAACTGCATCAAAGGAAACAACGAAGAAAGTAGGCAAGCACCAACATGAAATGAAGGCTCTTCGCCAAGCTCTTTCAGAGGACCTTTTGCTTTTAGAGGAAAAGGTAAAGGAACTTCTTACGGAGAATCAACTGCTGATTATTGCGGAATATTCTCCCTGTCTTATTCCGCAAAAAAGCCTTTCTAATCCCGTAAGGGTAGGGCAGGCCTCTTCCTCATCCCATTTTGAGAAGTTATTAACCAAGATCAAAAAGAGCCCGGATAAAATATACGAAAAGAGGAAAGAGAAAATTTTGGATAGACTTATTGAACGTTATGAAGTTCATATTGGAGTTCTCGATGATGATGAAAAGGAGGCCTTAAGGAAGGGATATCTGGAGCTCTTTGAAGAAGCAAAAAGCCTATCTGATCTTGACTTTGAACTGAAGAAGAAGGAATTAGCCGAGAGGATGGCCCAGAAAGGAGAGAAGCAGAAGCGAAGGAAGAAAAAGTATGAATTGGGCAAAATTGGCAGGCTCCTTCTCGATGAAAGAGTTATTCCTATCTTAGAGGATCGTTTGGCTAGTGGATGATCGGTAAGCCAACTACAAGGCTGATTCCTTTCTGATCGGAAAGAGCGATTACCTTTTCCTTATCAAGAAGAAGGGTCTTTTCGGGGTCGATGGCTAAAACCTTAGCGCCGCTCTTAGCCATTATCCTTATTGTCCTGATTCCGATTACCGGGATGTCAAAACGCAAGTCCTGGTTCGGTTTTGCTTTCTTCACAATAACCACGCCTTTGGTAAATTGGGAAGCACGTTGGATTGTTCTGTTCGTTCCCTCAATGGCCTCAATGGCTAAGACAACCCCATTTTTAACACAGACCGTCTGACCAATGTCAAGACCGGCAATGGCATTGGCGATTTCCCTACCAAATTTAACATCCTTCCACTCATCCTCTGTAGGTTTTCTCCTGGTTAGAATTCCTTCTTTAGCCAGAAGATGGGAAAGGAAGCTATGGGAAGGCAAAAGGTTAATCCCCTTTTCCTCTAATCTTTCGGCGATGGCGCCCAAAATGGAATCGGTTCGCTTATCAGGAAGAGCTTTAAGGAGAAATTTTAGTTCTTTATCCGGTGATTTTTCCTTAAAGAGCCGGTGATGATGAATTTGGCCGGCCATTACCGCTTCCTTAATTTTCTCCTCCTTGAGGAGAGAAAAGCACTTTGTCAATTCCCCGGCCTTCAGCCAGAAGATTTTGTCGGCTATTCTCCCAAGAGAGGTAGAGGTCTCACCTTTGATGGCAATCGCTACCAAGAAATATCCTCTTTTCTTGGCCTCCCTGGCAAAGAGAAGAGGGAAATTCCCATTGCCGGCAATAAGACCAACCTTTTTCACTTGGCGATGCCTCTTTCTGAGGAGGCAATAAAATGAAGGAGATATTCGATCTCGGGAATGGAAGGAAGGTCCTCTTTAATCTTCTTTATTGCCTGGGAGGTATTCAATTTTGCGCCGAGAAGATAAAAAAAGGCCTTTTTTAGAGTTTTGATTGTCTCGGAAGGAAAATTATGCCTTTTTAACGCAACCTTATTGATCCCATAGGGTCTGGCGGGATGGCCATCGGCAAGGGAAAAGGGGAGGATGTCCTGCGTAACCTTGGAGCAGCCACCGATAATGGCATATTTACCGATTCTGCAGAATTGATGAATTGCTACCAATCCACCGACGACACAGCTTTTCTCTAAATAGACATGGCCGGCCAATGTTGCGCAGTTGGCCAAAATGACCTCATCCTCCAATACAGAGTTATGGGCAATATGGCTATAGGCCATAATGAGGTTGTTATTGCCGATTTTGGTTGTTTCCTCCTCCCCTGTTCCGGGATTGATGGTGCTATATTCCCTGATAATGTTGTTATCCCCAATCTTGATGTAACTTTTCTTTTTTTTATACTTCAGGTCCTGAGGAGGGCTGCCAATGATTGCTCCCGTAAAAACCTGACAATTCCTGCCAAGGGTGGTATAACCATCAATAAGAACATGGGAGCCAACCTTTGTTCCTCCTTCTATTTTGGCATTCTCTCCGATGATGGTATAGGCTCCAACCTCTACATCTTTTTCCAGTTGGGCTTTGGGAGATATAATCGCGGTGGGATGAATCATAATATGTTCGGACTATTTCTTCGGCGGCACGCTCGATTTCCCCAGCGAGGAAATCTTCGCTCTCGTTGCTCCTCGCTCGTCCCTACGG
>DAOWFY010000030.1 GCA_030637775.1 bacterium
AGAGGAGGCCTCCACAATCATCTCCGAAAGCAAAGGCTCATGGCCAGGAACAAGGATATTTACCTCATCTTCGCAAAGAGTGCCAAGATTGGCCGTTCCCAAAGTCGGCTCCGGTGTCCCAAAGAGGATATCCTGGACATCTGTAGCCAGCATCGAGCCTCCCCAGCCATCTCCTAAGGAAGCGCGCATCCCTTGAAGTAAGAGATGCTCCGGGTCATGGTCAACACCCATATGGGTGCGGTGCATAATCTCAACAATCTCCCGGTCAATCCCTCGGGGAGCAATTCCCTTTTTGCGCCAGACCTCCTGTCTTTTTAATGGTGCCTTTTTGAGGTAACGAATCTCTCCCTCCTGATTGCCAAATTCTGCGAGGACAGCATTTGCTACCTCTTTGAGTATATCCTCTGTGCTTCTTCCTTCTATCTTAATCCCGAAATCCAGGGCCACGGCAATAAGTTTTTGTTCATCCTTAACCTTATAGTCAGGGGCTTCATTATTGGCTACCGCCAGCAAGGTCTCGGCTACTCCCCGACCATGGTCGGAATGGGCCGCGGCCCCTCCCGCGACCATGCGGATGAAGTTACGCGCCGCAATCGTATCCGCGGTTGCTCCACAGACACCTTTCTGGGCACCTTCACCAAAGGGGTCAATCCGGCAGGGACCCATACTACAATTCTTACAACAGATACCAAGCTCTCCAAATCCGCATTGAGGAAGTTGCTTCTCTAACCGATCCCAGGCAGTTTCTACCCCATCCTCTTTCGCCTTCTTTAGTAAAGGTTCTACCGTTTTATCAATGCTTCTCTCTTTCATATTTCTCCTATTTATGCCATCTTAACTAAATCGCCTTGCAAAGAGACCGTTTCTCGAAAACCCTCTTTCTGTTCCAAGAGTTCACTTACCTTGCTATAGTCAAACCAGTCCTCCAGCAGAATATCCTTTATCCCGGATATATCTACCTTTCTTCTAATCAATGCTAAATAGACACCGGCATTCTCAATATTGCCAACTAAAATTACCCCTACCAACCGATTTCCTTTGAGGACAATTTTCTTATATTGATATATCCCGGGTTGACGGCGAACAAATTCTTCATAGCCCTTCTCTTTTACCCTCACATAACCCAGCGAGATGATGGGAAGACCAAAAAAATCAATTGAATTTGCCGCGATTGAGCCAGGATACTTTTTTCCTTCTCCGGCCATATTTAAACCGGCAATCCTTCCCTGCTCAGCGGCGGCTGTCCAGAGGGCGTTGATTGTCGGTTCACCGGTAATGAGGTCTGTTGTTTCGGCAACATCACCCCCAGCATAGACATTCTCCACATTTGTCTGGAGATATTGATTGGTAATAATCCCCCAATGGGTCTGAATTTTGCTATCTTTGACTAAATCCATATTGGGACGCACACCTTTACCGATGATGATAACCTGGCAATTCATTTTTTCTTCATTATCCAAAAGGACACCCTCAACTTTCTTATTGCCTAAAATTTTCTTTGGCGCCAGGCCGGTTCTAATTTTAATGCCATTTTCCATAAGCCAGCGGCCGACCATCTCTGCGGAATCGTTATCTGTAACCTGGGAAAGAATGCGCGGCGACTTCACAATAATCTCCACATCCATACCCTTTTGCTTCAAAGCATAGCCCGCCTTTAAGCCAATTAATCCTCCCCCAAAGACTAAAACCTTCTTTGCCCGGGGAATTAACTTTAAAATTTCTTTGGCATCATTGAGTGTCCGGAAACCGAATATCCCATACTTATCTTCGCCCTCAACCCCTAAAAATTTGGGACTGCCACCGGTAGCGATAAGGAGTCTATCGTACTTTAACTCTTTACCATCGGAAAGAACCACCCTTTTATTCTCTGGCTTTACACTTTCCACCTTCTTATTCAAAATCAATTCTATGCTGTTGTCCTGATAAAAGTTCTTTTCCTTTAATAAAAGATCTTTTTCCTTACGAGTACCGGCAAGGTAATTGGAGATCAAGCATCTACAATAGGCGGGATAATTCTCATCGGAGATAACTGTGATTTTGCCCTTCTGATCCTTCCCTCTTATTGCTTCTACCGCATTCACCCCACTCGCACAGTTCCCAATAATCAAGTAATCCATATTAAACTTTCACCTTTGACTTTGTATCCTTTCTTTCTAAAAGTTTTTTCTTAAAATCTTTCAGTTCTCCAAAAAATAATGCCTTGGTGGGACAAGCGGCTACGCAGGCCGGTATTTCATTATCCTGACAGAGGTCACAGCGCAAAGCTATCTTTTTCTCTTTAGCCGGCCTGATTACCCCAAAGGGACAAACCATTACACACATCCAGCAGCCGACACATTTATCTTCATCTAAAATTACGAGCCCCGTTTCTGGATCCTTAGAAACGGCGCCTGAAATACAGGCATCGATACAATATGGCTCTTCGCAATGTCGGCATTGTAAAGGAAAGGTTTGAAGTTTTGTATCCCTTTCTACCTTTGTTCTGGAGCGAGGCCCCGGCTCCTCTTTTAAGGAAGAAAAAAGGTCTTTTGATTGTGAATGTTCAACGGCACAGGCAATTTCGCAGCTTCTACAGGAAAGACACCTCTCTACATCAACAAATAGTCTTTTCATTCTTTAACAATTAAATCCTCTATTACCTTTCGCACCAATTTTATACTCTCTGGATGTCTCATAACTAACAGGTCACCACCGGCTAATAACAACGTTACCCCGGTTAAGGCCTCCAGAAGTATCCCACGGTTAACTTCATTGCCCAATTTCGGGTCATCCTTCTGGCTTGTCTTGACCTCCTTCTTCTTCCAGACATCGGTAGCAAAGTTAGCCACCATCGGAAATTGCAGTTTCGTATCCTGTTGAGTAAGTGCGGCCTGGCGATCACGCTCCATTACCGAATAGGCGTACTCTAACCCATAACCCAAACTACAACCGCCAATATTAGGGTCAACTATAATCTGCTCATCCGGTACGCCTAAATCCCCAAGAAGAATATTTAATTGCTTGGCGAGGTTAATATCAATCGGGGTGGAGGCCACCACCGTATGCTTATAGGCAATGGCAGCCGCTCCTATTTTCTTGTAATTCTTATCGGTGGCCGGTCCCAAAATCAATCTTTTGTCCTGGCAAATCTCAGCTACCTTTGGCAGAACTAGTGCATCCTTTTCATCATTTTCACAACCCCAGACAATTAAAGGAACCTCAATGCTATCTGCAACCTCTTTAACTATTGGTGCTATCTCATCGGCCGATTTATTCAAACCGTTGGGATCGGTACTGACCATCCGCAGACAAATTAATTCCGCATCAAATTCATTGATGCATTTCTTAGCCCAGGCGACGGGATTGTCAATCACATCCTGAAAAGGTTGAACAATAACTGCCGGCCATTCCTCCGGTTTGCTATCATAAACCTCAAAGGCAATCACCGGCTTATGGGGCATCTCTCCTTCAAAAAGGTGGAAAGGGTATGATGTTTCCCCTCCGATGGTTACCTCTTTTTCCCCTTTGCCCAGATTGATCTCCTTTATCCTTCCCGAATAGGAAATCTTAGGAACTTCAAACGCCATACTTTGTCTCCCATTTTTGGCGAGGCTGAAGCCTCGCACTACGTTCAAATGCTACTTAGTGCGAACCTTTTAGGTTCGCTATGCATCTCATTATGCTGGATTTGCTCTCTTCTCACTTCCGTACCAATCTTTGGAGAACCAGTATCTTTCCCCAGTCTGCAAGTACTTAAGGATCTCTTCTCTACTCCTTAACTTCTTCCTCCAGTTACCCGATACTAACAATTTTTCGGACTTGACAGCTTTATCTGCAGGAGTATCTTTTTTCTTTTCCATTTTTTCACTCCAATTTCGCAAGAATTCTTCTTCCCTCTTTTAGAATTTCCGGACAGTACTCAAAAAAAGGGACGTTCTTTAACTCTGCCTCATTAATTTTTTTATTATAAGGAATAAATCCTAAAAAGTCAAAACCGGCCAGAGCATCCAAAATAAATTTTTTATCACTGTTTTCTCGAATTTTATTCCCTACTATTTCAATCTTGGGAATACCGATCTCTCCGGCTAAATCCTTGATTTTACAGGCTGTTTCTATACTGGACCGGCCCGGTTCAACGACCACAATTAATCTATTCACGCTCTCGGCCGTACCCCGGCCTAAATGCTCTATTCCGGCCTCCATATCCAGGATCACCACCTCCTTCCTCTCCACCACTAAATGACGGAGAAGCGCCTTCAAAAAGGCATTCTCCGGGCAGGTGCACCCTGCTCCACCCCCTCTTACTGAACCCATAACCGCTAAATTTATTCCCTGACGGGAAAGGAAATATTTATCCGGGATATCATCCACCTTAGGATTCAACTTAAAATAGGGGTTAAGGGTGCCAATTTTTCCTCCGGTTCTTTCCTCAATTAATTCTTTCATCTTGACTAAAGGGGTAATCTCGGAAGGGTCAGGAAATCCCAGGGTAAGAGCAAGATTAGCGTCAGGGTCGGCATCAATGGCAAAAACTTCTCTTTCTTTCTCCGCAAATAATTTGGCAAGAATGGCAACCAGGAAAGTCTTACCTACTCCACCTTTACCGGTTACCGCAACTTTCATCGAATTGTGAATTATATCACAAATTAAACTTAAGGTCAACCTTGTTCATTCCTCTCACCGAGTTGACAAGATAGATCTCCTCAACATTTTTTAGCTCTTTCAAGGTTAAAACCTTCTCGCGAAAATTCGCTTTTCTCTTGAGAAGATATCTACGGTAAACGCCATTAAGAAGTCCGCAAGCAAGAGGTGGTGTGTAATAAAACTTGCCAGATTTAATGAAGATGTTGGAGATAGCCCCTTCGGTAACTTCACTCTTCTCATTACGAAAAATCACATCATAATACCCTAATTTTTTATATTTTTGGTATTCTCTATCATATAATTTCCTATTGGTAGTTTTATGTCGCAAGAAGATGTCAGAAGATGGTGTTCGATAATGGGAGATGGCTACCAATTTTGGAGGGCTCTTCTTTTCTTTTTCTATTTTATGATGGGTGATAGATATCTTTCCATCTTTATAAAGGAGTAATCTGATTTTATAAAGAAGATTATGGTTGAACAATTTCTCCTTTGCAAAAAGAATATTTTTCAGATACTTTTCATCGTAGTAAAAATCAAAATAGGCTGCCGATTCCTTTAATCGCTGGAGATGGGAGTTCAAAAGGAAAAATCCGGTTTTTTTCGACCAGAGCATTGTTTCAATTAATTGAAACTCGGGCCGGGGATTCACCAGAAACTCTGCCTTTAACTTACATTCTTGATACTCCGAAGTTCCATCCGAATCATAGACAATGCCACTGCCAATTCCCATCTCCCCTCTTTTACCTTCAAGAAGTACGGTGCGTATTGCTACATTGAATACCGCCCTTTTCTCAGGTGTGAAAAAACCAACCGCGCCGGTATAAACTTTTCGCTCCTCCTTTTCCAGTTGTTTGATGATTTGCATCGTTCTTATCTTTGGGGCTCCGGTGACTGAGCCGGAAGGGAAAATACTATAAAATAATTCATAAAGTGAGAGATTCTTTTTTAATATACTTTTAACCGCCGAGGTCATCTGAAAAAGTGTCTCATATTCCTCAACGGTAAAAATACGCGGCACTCTGACACTACCTGTTTGAGAGACTACCCCCAAGTCATTGCGGAGCAAATCGACAATCATTATATTTTCAGCATTGTTCTTTTCGTCATACTTTAATCTATTTCTATTTATCCGGTCCTCTTTGATATTTGCTCCTCGATCAATTGTTCCTTTCATCGGTTTAACCTGGATAGCGGAGCCTTTCTTTCTAAAGAATAACTCCGGGGAGAAGGAAAGGATTTTAAAATCCTTTGTCTTTATAAAGGCGCTATAGGAAACGGACTGATTATTGCGCAGGGTATGATATAGTTGGTAGGGCGAGCCTTTAAAATCAAATTTATACTTCATCGTATAATTGACCTGATAGGTTTCTCCCGTCCGGATGAACTCTTTTATCCTGTTAATAGAGTCAAGATAATCTTTTCTGCTGACATTTAATCTTAGATTTTTTATCTGGTAGTTACCCCCTGAGGTCATTGCGAGCGAATGAAATGAGCGTGGCAATCTCTTGCTCCCTTGAGATTGCTTCACTTCATTCGCAATGACAGGTGAAAATCTATTTCTTCGGTGGTCAAAAACAATTGGGGATTTAAAAAGGCCAACCCAGATGAGAGGAAATCTATAGTTTCTCCTTGCTTGATATAAATTCTCAAAACCATACCCCATCTCATAGGAGAAAAAACCGCTCGCATAGTAACCTTTATTTAAATAGCTCTCCAGTTGAGCAAAAGCATCCTTTATTCTATCTATCCGGTAACACTCAATGACTTTAATCGGATCGACAAAAATATAGGAAAATCGATTTAAGGCATTCTTTCTTGCTGTCTCTAAAAAAACGAACGTCCGATAATTCTTTAGCCAATTGAGAAGGTTTAAAATAGGTAGATCCTTTTTCTGAGAAGGATAGATTGTCATGAGTATGGGGGGGGTCAGGTCTCAACATTTGACAATTTGTCTAAGGCAAGATTTCTTTAAGTTGGTTAAGAATTTTTGTCAAATGTTGAGACCTGACCCCCTATTGCTTCTATAATTTCAACCGCTCTTTTTACCTGCCTGACATCATGCACCCTTAAGATTTCGGCTCCATTAAGGAGGCAGATAGAGATAGCGGCCAATGTTCCCTCTAACCTTTCTCTTGCCGGTAGGTTAAGGATATTGCCGATGAATGATTTACGAGAGGGACCGATAAGGATAGGTTTGCCTAAAGGCTTAAATTTCTTCAGGTACTTAATAATTAAGAGATTATGCTCGGTTGTCTTCCCAAAACCGATTCCAGGGTCAATAATGATTTTGTTCGGTTTAATTCCATTCCTTTCGGCAAATTTGATGCGAGCAGCTAAAAACTCATAAATTTCCTGAATCACATCCTTATAGAAAGGATTTTTTTGCATCGTCCGGGGATTTCCCTGCATATGCATCAATACTACAGGGACATCATACTCCTTAGCTATTTTTACCATTCTCTTATCCATCCGCAGAGCCGAGATATCATTAATGATGCTTGCCCCAGCTTTTAGGGCACTCTCGGCAACTTTGCTCTTATAGGTATCGATTGAGATGGGAACTTTAATTTGCTTTTTCAGAGCCTTAATCACCGGAACTACCCTCTTTAATTCTTCTTCCAAATGGACCGGCTCTGAACCCGGTCGGGAAGACTCTCCCCCAATATCAATGATGTCAGCCCCCTCCCCTGCTAATTTCAGACCCTGGTTGATAGCTAACTCTGTTCTTCTGTATCTTCCTCCATCATAGAAGGAATCAGGGGTAACATTAAGAATCCCCATAATTTTTGTCTTTTTCATTTTATCTCCTCGCACGGCGTCCCCTTTATTACTTTAATCGCGTGGCTTAAGATAGGGGATATTATCTCCAGGCTTTCCCTGGCTCCTTGCGGGTTTCCGGGAAGATTTACAATTAAGGTCTTTTTTCTGATTCCGGCAACTCCTCGCGAGAGATAGGCGCGCTTTGTCCTTTTCGCTCCCTCCGTTCTCATCATCTCGGCAAGACCGCCTGCCTCCTTATCCAGAATTCTTTTCGTTGCCTCCGGAGTGACATCCCGGGAAAAGAAACCGGTACCTCCGCTGGTAACAATCAAATCCACTCCCCCCTCGTCTGTCCAGCTACTTAACACCAAGGAGATATATTCCTCTTCATCGGGAATTATCTTATATCTTACCGGGGTTATCTTTATCTCATTTAAGCCTTTAGCGATAAGTGAGCCGGTTTTATCTGGTCTTTCCCCGCGGGCGCTGCGGTCACTAATAATAAGAATGCCAGCAGTAATTGGGGTATCGGCAACAATCTTGATTGTATCCCCTTCTTTAATCATCCCTCCACTAAGAACCCTGGCAAATATCCCATCCAGAGGCATTAAACATCCTTGGGGCATGGCAAAAACCTTTTCCGATTGAGGGGAATGTTTACCTATTTCGGTTACCTCCAGAAGAACAGTTTTGTCAATTTTTAATTTTGTGCCGATCAACAAACTGGTCAACTCAATACCTGAGGTTCGCAAATTTTCCATAAGGTTGCCTGCTCCAATCTTTTCATCTCTGCTTCTTAACTGAGCGATACTTTCCTCCGCCAGAAGGCTTATCTGTCGGCTCCCTGCTCCGGCATGGACATCTCCGATGATGCCATACTCTTTCCTTAAATTTGCCTGGTTTACCTTCTTTTTTAACTCACCTTTCTGAGCGCCAAGGTAAATTGACTTAATTTTTCCCATTTTTTCTCCTCCCCTTTTTCCTTCGGAAGGTCTCGCTTTTGCCACCGGTTTTTTCCAACAACAATATGTCGGTAATTTCGATTGCTCTATCATACATTTTACACATATCATAGATGGTAAGAGCGGCAAGTGTAGCGGCGATTAGTGCCTCCATTTCCACACCGGTTCGCTCCCGGGCAACCACGCAGGAGGTAATTTTAACTTCTCTACTACCTAATGCAAAAGAGACTTTAATATCTGAGACAGATAAAGGATGACAGAGAGGGATGAGCTCAGAGGTTTTCTTCGCCGCCATAATGCCGGCAACCTTTGCCTGCTCAAGAACATCCCCCTTGAGAGTTTTTTTCTCTTTTATCAACTCAATTATTCGCTTTTTCAATTTGACAACTGCTCGAGCCTTTGCTCTCCTGAGAGTGACATTTTTACCACTTACATCAACCATACCATTTAACCTCTTTTCCATAATATATTCCTTCTTTCATATCAGAGTGAGGAGTATTTCTGTAGCGGCATTAGGCGACGAATGAAGCCCAGACAGAGGAGTCGCCCATAGCGAAGCCGCAAGCGAGCGTGCCGCTTAAGAAATAGCTCCGAACTCTCTTATCCTCCAATACTATTCATCGCAAATTCATATTGTCTTTCCATTGGTTTTGAGTAATTATGCTTTTTGCGTATAAGATTATTTATTGCTTTCATTATTTCTGGCTCAGAAAGATTTCCCCGCAGCATTTCTTTAAGATCGATATTAAAGGGTGAGAAGAGACAGGGGTATAATTTACCAACCGAACTCAAGCGTAGCCGATTGCATCGATCACAGAAATATCCTTCATTAGAATTTATAAAACCTATTGAGCCCTTCGCTCCTGATATCCGGTAATTTATCGCCGGGCCATTTCCTATCACCTCAGCCGGTAAAAATCTTCCGAACCGTTTTTCAATAACCTCCTTTACAACTTTATTGGGAACGAATTTGCTCTGCAGGCTTAAAAACTCATTTTGCGTGGAAAAGTATTCGATAAATCTCACATAGAGATTAAACTTAAGACTTAATTCGGCAAAATCAATTATTTCATCATCATTTATTCCCTTGAAGAGAATGGTATTTATCTTTACCGGATTAAAACCGATCCTTAAAGCCACCTGGATGGAATTCCAGACATCTCGAAAATTATTGTATCCAGATATTTTTTCATATCTCTCTTCTTTAAGTGTATTAAGACTGACATTGACTCTCTCCAATCCGACTTCTTTGAGGATAAAGGCTTTTTCACCCAATAAAAGACCATTGGTAGTCATACTTATCTCTGAGATTGAAGATATCATCTTGATTAGCTTGATGAGACTCTCGATTTTTCGCCTCACTAAAGGTTCTCCTCCCGTCAATCTCACCTTTCTGATTCCAGTTTCGGAGAGCATTTTGACGATATCTGCAATTTCCTCATAACTTAAAATTTCACTATGCGGCAGAAAAGATTTCTTTTCAAATGGAAAACAGTAGATGCATCTTAAGTTACATCTGTCGGTGACCGAAATGCGCAGATAATCTACTTTAGAGTTTACCATAAGATAATATCTACTTTGCTATTCTTTTTCAAGAAAGAGACATCCGCATCCACCATCATAAAACCGTTGGCCGGGAGAAGAGAGGCAATGTCGGCTGAGCCATGGTAGCTTTTTACGGGAAAAACTTCGCCTTGTTTCTCCTTCATTTTTACATATACGGGCAGGAAATGCTTCCGTTTCCCCGGTTTCTGTCGAAAGTCTGTCTTTAATATCCCTTTCTCTATTTTCAAAGATATCTCTTTACCCATCATCTCCTCAATGGCTGGTTTAATCAGGATCAAAAAGGTTAAGTAGGTGGAAACGGGATTTCCGGGAACGCCAAAGATTAGCGTCCTTCCTCGAAGACCAAAAAGGATGGGTTTTCCCGGTTTTATGGAAACCTTATGGAATATCGCTTTGACCCCACAACTTCTCAATACTTTGGGAACAAGATCATAATCTCCCATGGAGACTCCACCCGAAAGGATAAACAAATTATCTCTTAATCCCTTTTCTATTTCTTTTTTTAAATCTTTTGCTTCATCCTTAGCTATTCCTAAATATTGGTTCTCGATATTCATTGAGGTCAGGAGAGAACAAATCATAGGGCCATTGCTGTTATAAATATGGCTAGACTTTAAGCGATAACCTGGTTCAATAAGTTCATCACCGGTGCAAAGAATAGATACCTTTGGTCTTTTATAAACCTTTATCTTGGCTCTACCCAGTATTGCCAATACCGCGACTTCCGGAACTCTGATAAGAGTCCCTTTTTTTAAGACAATTTTTCCTTTCTCTATATCCTCTCCTTGCAAACAGACATTTTCACCTTTAGAGACCCGGCGAAGGATTCTAACCCAGCCAGGCTCCCTCTTATCTTTGGTGAATTCAATCATAATCACACTGTCGGTTCCTTCCGGCAAAGGAGAACCGGTCATAATTTTTACACATTCTCCTTTTTTTACTTTTCCGGGATAAAACCCACCGGCGGGGACCGTTCCCACAGCTCGTAAATCAACCGGGGCAGATTCAAGGTTCTTTGCACAAAGAGCATAGCCATCCATCGCCGACTTGTGAAATGAAGGGATATCGAATTTGCTCTTCACATCTTCCGCCAGAACAGAACCAACTGCTTCTTTTAGGGATAGACTCTCAATGCCCAGCCTTCTGGCTCTATTTAAGACTTCCTGTAATGCCCTTTCAAACTCAATCATCGAAACACCTCTACCGCTGATGCCTTGAAGGTTAGATAGAGATCTTTGCCCAATGCAATCTTTAACTCTGCAAAAGATTTGTGGGTTATAAGAATATTAAAATCAACTCCTCTCTTTACAGTAATCTGCATCAGATCATTTATTTCTTTTATACTTGTGACCTTTCCCTTGAAACTGTTTAAAGCGCTTGATTCTATTCTATCCAACGAAAGTATGATATTTTTAGGATCGATACCGAGTCTTCTTCTACCACTTTTTTTGGTTACTACATAGATTTCGGGTCCGGAATTTATTTGGGCAGTTTTTAAGTCACCTTCTCCTCTTACTTCCGCGGAATAGGCGTTCCACGGAGAAACGGATTGAATTCTACCTCCGAGAAGAAAAATAATCTCTTTTGATAATCGATGCGCTTGCTCTAAATTATGAGTTGCCATTATTAAGGTCCGAGAGGATTTAGCCATAATATTACTAATGAACTCTTCTATAGAAGCGGTGTAGACTTCATCCAGGTATGCCGTAGGTTCATCCAGAAGAAGCGCCTCAGTATCTAATATAATTGCCCTTGCCAAAGCGAGTTTTTGTCGTTCACCCCCGGAAAGTGTCTGAACATCCCTATTTCTTAACTTCCATAAACCCAGCATATTTAAGGCTTTCCCTATCTTTTCCTTTACCTCATTAAACTTCAGAGAACGCAATTCCAACCCATAATAGACATTCTGGATGACCGAACCTTTAAATAGATAAGGGTCTTGCATAACCAGGGTTATCTTTTTGCGCAATAAGACAAGGTTTGAATTCTTAGAAGTAACCTCCTTTTCTCTAAATAGAATCTTACCCTTCTCGGGAAAATCCAGAAATGCTAAAAGATTTAAGAGTGTGGTTTTACCCGCACCGTTGGGACCAAAAAGAGTATAAATCTTGCCTTCTTGAAATTCTAAATAGGGAATCTGCAGGGTAAACCCATCTTTATAAGACCGGCTCAGATTCTCTACTTTTAAAACAGGCTTTTCCATGTTGACTAGCTTTTTTTCCTCTGAAAATAGTAAAACAGAATATTTATGGGAAGAGCAACCATCAGGAGGACTATCCCTAAGGCGATACCTAAACCAAACTCGCCCTTGCCGGTCTCCAGGGCAATTGCCGTAGTAATGTTTCTGGTATATCCCTGAATATTCCCACCCACCATCATCGATATTCCCACTTCGGTAAAGACTCTACCAAACCCCGCAATGATCGCGGCAAAAATGGCAAATCTTCCCTCGGCAAGAATAGCCAAAGCAGTTTGCCGACCATTTGCTCCCAGGGCAAGAGCGGTCTTCTTAACCCGCTTATCTACACCCTGCGTGGCGGATAAGGAAAGACCAGCTACGATAGGGAAAGCAAGTATCGACTGACCGATAACCATAGCCCAGGGTGTATAAAGAAACCCTAAGGTTCCAAGCGGGCCCTGCCGGGAAAGAAAAGAATATACCAAAAGCCCGATAAGCACCGTAGGAAGAGCCATCAATGTATTAAGGATAACCACTGCTGCCTGCTTACCCCAAAAATCTTTCAGGGCTACATAGAAGCCGACCGGAACACCCAATAAGGTAGCTAAAATTATAGAAGTTATAGATACTTTTATGGAAATAAGGGCGATGCTAATAACCTGCCGGTCAAGTCTGACTATCATTTTAAGGGCACACCTTATCCCTTCAAATATATTGTCCATAATCTTTATTCCTGTTTATAGGTAGCAGGGTGAAAAAGAACTTTTCCCTCTTTTTTATACTTCCTGATAATCTTCTGAGCCTCTGGCGAAATTATCCAACCAATCAAAGTCATCGCATAAGTATAATTGACATAAGGATGTCGTTTTGGACTAACCGCGATTATCCCATAGGGATTAAAAAATCTCTCGTCACCTTCACAAAGGATAACAAGCTCTATTTTTCCTGAATGAGCGATATATGTTCCCCGATCAACGAGGCAATAAGCTCTCTTCTCACTGGCAATCTGCAGGGTCGCACCCATTCCCTGGCCTGTTTCAAGATACCATTTGCCTTGAGGTTTCATCCCTGCGGCTTCCCATAATTTCTTTTCCTTCTTATGGGTTCCCGATTCATCCCCGCGGGAAACAAAAAACTTTTTTTCGCCAGCTATTTTCTTGAGAGCCCCTAAAACATCATTACTCCTTATCCTCGCAGGATCATCCTTTGGTCCAACGATGACAAAGTCATTATACATTACATTCCGTCGATTGACTCCAAACCCATCCCGGATAAACCTATCCTCTGCCTCCCGGGCATGAACAAAGAGAACATCCACATCCCCATTTTCCCCGAGTTTCAGCGCTTTACCTGTTCCCACCGCAATTACATCTACCTTAATGTTGAACCTCTTCTCGAAGGCTGGCAAAAGCACGGAAAGCAATCCTGAGTTCTCAATGGAAGTGGTAGTAGCCATTCGGAGTCTTCCCTCCGCCAATAACGGAGAAGTTAGAAATGACATCCCGATCCATACAGCTAAAAAGAATCCCAAAAATTTTTTCACTTCCATATTTCTTTAAACTTTTTATCGCTGAAGGCTCTTATCGATTTATTTAACCTTTCATAGCGACGCAGGAATCTTTTTGCCTCTTCAGTCAACCTTGAGCCCCCTCCCCCTTTTCCACCCCTATTCTTGTTTACAAAAACAAACCTTGCTCTTTTCTCCATAGCCGTAATATATCCCCAGGCACGGCGAAAGGAAATCCCCATCAGTTGAGCCGCCTCATTGATGGAGCCAGTCTTCTCAATTGCTTGAAACAAACGTGCTTTACCTTCGCCAAAGATAGGTTTTCCGTCCTTCTCAATCCATACCTTAGACTTAACCTTCATCTTCTACTCCCCATTCCCCACTCCCTTTACTTTACTTAAATCCTCCGGGGTGTTTATATTGGTAAATGCTTTGCGCTCATCTTCACTTACCTCTATATACTTACAATGGCAATCCTTTAAAAAATCCTTTATTGCTAACCTTTTTTGCTCTATCGCCATTTTTATCTTTGGTAGAACCCTCTTTGAGTAAACGCTATGTAGTGGCTCTATTTCTCCCTCCACAAGGGGAACAACAGCCTCTTGTATACCACCCTCGGCAGTAGCATCTAAAATCCTTTCTATCAAACCGTTATGCAAAAATGGCATATCGCAGGCAATAAAAAAAGCACTCTCCTTAGACATCTTCTTCAAACCGGTATAGATGCCGCCTAAGGGTCCACATTCCTTCACTAAATCTTCTACCACTCTAACATCTTTAAAATTTAAAAAATTATCTTTTCTGTCGGTCACAATCATTATTTCCCCAAAAAA
>DAOWFY010000045.1 GCA_030637775.1 bacterium
AGGAGATGACTGGGGTTTGTGAGCGAGTTGGCGGTTATGCCGCAGGTATGAAATACCGAGGAATAAGAAAGCCCGAGCGAACAAACTTTAGTCATCTCTTAACGAGTCTCTTATCCGGCTTCCTCTCCTTCTACCTCTCCAACCTTGAGCTTGAGGTCTGCCCTTTCCTCAATCCTTTCAATTGTTCCATCCCGAATCCAAACAACACGGTCGGAGACATCAAGCATCTTTAAGTCATGAGTAGCGGTAATGACACTCACGCCCTGTTTTTGGTTCATCTCTTTTAAAAGACTAATAATTTCCTTGCCAGTCTTTAAGTCAAGGTTTCCCGTAGGTTCATCGGCAAGGATGATGGCGGGATCATTGGCAAAGGCACGCGCCACCGCCACCCGCTGCTGCTGACCCCCAGAAAGTTCAAAAGGTTTGTGCTGAATTCTATCCCCAAGACCAACCGTCTTTAAAATTTCAATCCCTTTTTCTACCGAATCATCGTGACCCATTCCCGCAAAAATCATTGGCAGAGTTACATTCTCCAAAGCGGTCATTACCGGAATGAGGTTGAACGTCTGAAAGATATAACCAATCTTACGGCAACGCAACCAGGCAAGTTCATAAGCATCCAATTGAGCAACATCAACCTCATCGATATAGACCTTACCTTCCGTAGGTTTATCCAGGCCTCCGACCATATTAAAAAGTGTTGTTTTGCCACTTCCTGAAGGTCCCATAATTGAAATATACTCCCCCCGAAGAATTTCCAATTCAATTCCCTTAAGCACCTCTAAACGAACCTTACCCAAAAAATAGTTCTTCCTTAAGTCCATTACCCTTACAACCATCTCTTTTGGCATTTTTCCTTCCTCTCTATTACTTTATCCTTATATCTCTATTTTTTCTCTCTCTTCCTTCCCCATATAGAGATGACCGGGGTTTGTAAGCGAGTTGGCGGTTATGCTCCCAGAGCACAAAGTGCCGAGGAATAAGAAAGCCCGAACGAACAAAGTCCAGTCATCTCTACACTTCCCGCCTTATTGCTTCGGCTGGCTCCATCCTTGATGAAAGATAGGCAGGATAGACCGCCCCCAATATAGAAATGGTAATACCGAGAAGAACAGCAAAAAGGGAATATTTTAATAAGGAAAGAAATGGAAGGAAATGGATAATCACTCCTCCATACCTCAGAAGATAAAGAATGACAATTCCTATCATTCCTAAGAATGCCCCGGCAAGAGAGCCAATAATGCCTTGAAGAGAGGACTCTAAAATGAAAAGTTCGATGACAAATCTGTTCAAGGCTCCCAAGCACTTCATCGTGCCAATTTCCTTGCATCTTTCGGTAACCGACATCAACATTGAATTGATAATGCCGACAACACAGACGATCAAAGAAAGAGTCACCAACCAGATCTGCCGGCTACGACTACCCTCTTCAATCGGCTGGAGGATCACTCTTATTTCCTCAGGTCCCCTCTCCAGGAGGTTATTGGAAATGCTGTTACTCGCCAGTACGGAAGCCAGGAAAGCAACCCCCAGACAGATACTTGCCGTAACAATGACAGAACGACCAAATCTAATTCTTATGTTTCTCAAACTAATCTTAAAAGCATCCTTATGCGAGAGAACAACCTGACGTTGAATTTTTTTCTCTTCTGCCATTACAATAATATTTTATCCTATATTTTCTAAAATTGCAAAAAAGTTGCATTTAACCAAAAATCAAGATATAATAAAAAGGTGAAATTAAATAAAATCGTAGAAACAATTGTCATCTTCTTAGCAATTTTTTCTCTCTGGCCTCTCATTTTAGGCTTGCCAGGGAAGCTTTACAAGATTATCAGTTACTTTTTTCTTCTTCTCCTGGTAGTAATCTTAATCAGGAGATGGAGAAGATTGAATAAAGTGATAGAAAAAAGAAAATGACTGAGGGTGCAAAGAGGATTTTCTTTAGTATCATCGTCATCGGGTTAGGAATGCTTACCCTTTACTACCAGAAGTCCCATACTACCTCTGCCCTCAATTTTAAGAAGTACGAAGAGAGAGGCAGCCAATTATTCCAGGAGTCCAAGATTGAGGAAGCAATTAATTGTTGGCAGAAATCTTTGCCATTTACCTCCTCTCCGGAGAAAATCTATAATAAGATTGGTATTGCCTATTTAGCAAAGAGTGATTACGAAAATGGTATCAAGAGCTTCCGGAAGGGCTTAAAAATTAACCCCAAAGATGCTACTCTCTCCTATAATTTAGGACTTTCCTTTTTTCAACTGGGAAATAACAAAATGGCCTTGAAGAACCTGAATTATGTGGAGAATCTTAACCCTTACTACCCAGATGTTCATTATCTCAGAGGCGTGATCTATGAAAGAGCCGGCTTAAAAAAAGAGGCAAAAAAAGAATACATCAGAGAAATCAATATTAATCCTGGCTCTATCCGTGCCTGGTCAAAACTGGAGGCTCGGAAAGTTTCTTCGGCGGCACGCTCGCAGTAATGCTCGCTATGGACGCCTCCTCTAATTGGGCATTCATACGGGGTCTAATGCCGCTACAGAAACTTTCTTCGCCTTGGTGTATTATGAGTAGAAGATTATTTTTGTGGGTTTTGATTTTATTCCTCTTTTCATCCGCCATTGAATCAGTGGCGGACACTCAAGATGAAAGGATAGCCAATTTTATCTCTGAGGAGAGAATCGCAGAGTCTGTTAAGTATCTTGTCTCCTTAGGATCAAGAATACCCGGCTATCCAGGAAGTAAAAAGGCTACCTCCTATATCTTGAAAACTTTCAAAGAGGCAGGCCTCAGTGAAATAGAGGAGGAAATATTTCCCGTCACCGTTCCGGTTGACCAAGGTGCTTCCCTTACAATTATAAAAACAAATAATGAAATAAAAATCTATTCCTTGTGGCCAAATTTAGTGCGTACTTCAACCGTTCCGGAGGAAGGAATAGAAGGAAATCTCATCTATGGAGGAAAAGGCAACCTTTCAGAAGTTAAAGGAAAAGAAATAGAGGGAAACATTATCCTCCTTGATTTCAATTCTGGAAGTAACTGGATCCAATTGGCCGGTTTGGGGGCGAAAGCAATCATCTTCATTGAACCCTCCTCCACCATCAGAAGCCAAGCAGAGAGGAAATTTTTAAAGATCCCCCTTAATCTTCCCCGATTCTGGATAAAGAAAGCAGATGGTGAGTCTCTTTTAAAACAACTAAATTCTCACCCCCACCTACTTCCGGGGGCTTCACTCCCCTCGAGGGGGAGGATTGAGGAGGGGGGGGAAGGAAATTCCTATGCTATCAAAGTGAGACTGAAAGCAAGAATGGAGTGGCAGAAGGTCCCCGGTACCAATATTTTAGGTTGGGTAAAGGGAACCGATAGCGAATTAAAGAAAGAAATTATTGTCCTGGAGAGTTACTATGACAGTATCTCGGTAGTTCCTTCTTTAGCTCCCGGAGCGGAGAATGCCTGTGGCATCACTGCTCTTTTAGAGTTGGTCAGGTTCTTTGGAAGAAATCCACCCAAGAGAACGGTTCTCTTTCTTGCTACCTCAACCCACTTTATTGGGCGCCGGGGGATTGATAGTTTTCTCCAGAGCCATAGCAGAAATATTGCGCCATTCGAGGAAAAGGTTCCCGAGCCAATCAAGATAAAACTTTTCATCGGTTTAGAGCTCTCCAGCAAAAGTAAGGAATTGGGAATCTGGCACAATAGTGAAGAATTCTACTATCAACGTTATTTTGCTCCCTTTGGGAAGAAGTTCGGCGACTATGCTCTGGAGCTTCAGAAAAACCTAAGGTTACCGGAAAAGCCATTAGTCAATGGCATCAGCCCAAAAAAGGGATTGGCCTGGTCTTCCTTTATGCCTGAGGAGATAATGACGGATGGGAAACTTGTCCTTTTAACCGGCACCCCTGCCCTTTCCTTCGTTACAATCAATGATAACAGAGGTCTTGTTGAC
>DAOWFY010000176.1 GCA_030637775.1 bacterium
GAACCACCTTAGCCAAAGCTGCTTCCTTTCCCACTTTAACTGCATTAGCGATAGCCGAGGCCGGGGATCGACCATGACTGATAATGCAGATACCATTCACCCCTAAAAGCATTCCTCCCCCATATTCGGCGTAGCTGACTTTTTTCTCCAATTCCTGGAGGAGGTTTCGGTTTAAAATAGCTCTTAACCTACCCAGAGGATGAGAAGAAAGACTATCCTTTACCATCTTTCTTATAAGATCAGCCATCCCTTCGCATGCTTTCAACACCACATTACCTACAAAGCCATCGGTAACGACAACATCAATATCTCCGGAGAAGATATCCTGACCTTCAATGTTGCCTTTGAAATTCAGGAAAGAGGAGGAAAGGAGCCGATAAGTCTCCTTACTTAAACTATTTCCCTTTGTTTCCTCCTCGCCAATATTAAGGAGACCGATCGTCGGATTTTCCTTCTTTAGAAGAATCTGACTGCAGACATTTCCCATTACTGCGTATTGCAAAAGATTATGGGGGGAAGGATCAACCATAGCCCCTACATCCAAAAAGATGCAAAATCCTTTAGGAGTGGGTAAAAAAACGGCAATGGCTGGTCGATCAACCCCAGGGAGAAATCCCAATTGTCTGATCGCCAAACCAACAAAGGCCGCGGTATTGCCAGCGCTAACTACCACCTCTGCCCTTTCTTCTTTAACTAATTTAAGAGCGATAGAAAGGGAGGAATCCTTATCTTTCAAAAGGCTCAAAGAAACCTTCTCCCCCATCGGTACAATCTTATTGCTATCCTCTATCGTCACTTCTGAGGATCCAGTAAATTGACCAGCAAAAGAGGTAGTGATCTTTTTTCTATCACCCACCAAGGCAAGATCAACCTTTTCTCGTCTTGCACCTAAAAGGGCTCCTTCAATAATTTGTTCCACTCCCTTATCGGAACCCATTACATCTACGGCTACCTTCATTCTTTCTTCTTTTTCTTCTCTTTCTTTATCAAAACCGGTTTTTCCCCATAATAGCCACAATGAGGGCAGATACGATGGGAAAATCTTATTCCTTTACAGTGAGGGCAAAGGGAGAGTCCGGAGAGTTCATATCTTATAGATTTTCTCCGTTCATCTCTTCGGGATTTAGAATGTCTTCTTTTGGGATTTGGCATGAGAGATTTTCTCCTTTAATTTCTCCTCTACAAATTTTGGAACATATCTGCTGATATCAGCCCCTAAGCCAGCAAGTTCCTTGACGAGGGAAGAGGAAAGATAAAAATAGGCTTCTGTAGGCATCATAAAAATTGTTTCTGTCTTCTCGTCCAATTTGCGGTTTGCCAAAACCATTTGGAATTCATATTCAAAGTCAGAGACGGCTCTCAAACCGCGGATGATGATTCTAACTCCTTTTCTTTTCAGAAAGTCAACCAGTAGTCCATCAAACTCCTCCACCCGAACATCCTTCATTTCCTTTATTGTCTCCTTCAGAAGAAGAATACGTTCCCGGAGAGAGAGAAGAGACTTCTTCGTTGGATTGGAGGAAACGGCAATAATTAATTGATCGCAGATTTTCAAAGCTCTTTTGATGATGTCAAGATGGCCATAGGTTACCGGATCGAAACTGCCCGGATAGACGATAACTCTTTTCATCTTATAATTTAATTGTAGTGCGAGGCTTTAGCCTCGCTAATTTATAAAATGATAGTGTTGACCTTCCGTATTGCTTCTGCTTAGTTAAGTAAAAAGGCTCGATTGCTTCGGGAATATCTTTCCCCCTCCGATGTTCCAAAATAAGCACACCCTTATCTGAAAGAAGTCGATACCTCCTGACCATTTCCAAAATTCCTTTTAATTTTTCTAAAAGTATTGAATATGGTGGATCAAGAAAGATGAACTTAAATTTTTTACCATTTTTAGATAGGATTGTCAACACCTTCTCTACGGGAAGGCAATAAACTTCAGTCCTTTCCCTCACTCCCAATTCATTTAGATTTCTCTCAATTACCGCCACGCATCTTTTTTCCTTCTCCGCAAAAACAACCTCTTTTGCTCCTCTACTTAAAGCCTCCAATCCTACTGTGCCCAAACCCGCATAAAGGTCTAAAAAATTTCCTTTTTTAAGGTCACCCAAAATATCAAAGAGCGCCTCTCTCACTCTATTCTTGGTAGGCTGAACCTTCAGACCCCTGCCTATCTTTAATCTCTTTCCCCTCCAGACTCCCCCAATAATCCTTAATTTCTTTTCATTAAATATCATCCGAAATTTCGTCTAAATAGTTTTATTAGCTACTTGTCCGCCATCTTCTTTCTGAACCTCATTAATAATTCTTTCTACGGATGAGGGATAATTGAAATTATAGTAATCTGTTTCCTCTCCGGACCATAGTACCAAAAAATACGGTAAGCAGCAGAAGTTAAGCTTTCAGCATATACTTCAAAAACTTTTTCACCATTTGGCCCTTGCAAAGAACTGTATTCATGAGTATGAAGGCCGGGATGGCGAGGATTCCTCGCTAAGAGTTTAATAGATTTGACAACAGCTTTGTATCGTTTTTCTAATCCCTTATTTCTTTTTAAAACCTCAAGCTGTTCTTTTACAAGATTTGTTTGAATAATTTTAAACACGTAAAATCCTATAATTTTTTCAAGTCAAGTTTTGAGGTTTTCTTTTCTTTGGCTTGTTTCAATCCTTTTCTTACAGAGGACAATGCTCCCTTGTTTTGGTAAAGCCAGATCTCTGAAGCGGGGATTTCAACTATTGGTCGCAAGAGAATTTCTCCGGATCTGTTTTGATATATACGAACGCGCTTGTAGTGTCCTGCAAGATATTTCCCGAGCACAATGCGTTCTCGCCCATCAATAGTTTTAGTAGCAATCTCACGAAAATTGTCCGTGATATGCACAATTTCTTGTCTCATCTAAAATCACCTCCTACTTTTAGGTTACCAGAAATCCCAGAATGTGTCAAGTGGGAATTGGGGAAAACACCCATTGGCTTATCTAGCCCCTAAACGCGGAAGCGATGAGGACTTTTCTTTTCCCATTCTATAACTAAAGCACTGGCGATAAAGATCGAGGAATAGGTTCCGGTAATCACGCCTACTAAAAGAGCAAAGGCAAAGTTATGAATGACATCTCCTCCCAAGAAGAAAAGAGAAAGGAGTACCAAAATTGTAGTAAAAGAGGTAATCAGGGTCCGACCTAAAACCTGATTGATGCTTTCATTGAATAATTCCACGTGATTGGTCTTTTTGGTTTTCCTTAAATTTTCCCGGATGCGGTCAAAAATTACAATGGTATCATTGATGGAGTAACCGGCAAGCGCCAAAAGAGCAGCAATAATCTTGCCATCAATCTGTTTGCCAAAAAGAGCCAAGAACCCAATGGTTATTAGGATATCATGAAAAATGGCAATTACCCCACAGGCGGCAAATCTGAATTCAAAACGGAAAGCAACATAACAAAGAATACCAATTATTCCATAAAAAAAGGCCAAAAGTCCTTTCCTTCGAAGAGTCTTACCCATTGTTGGGCTAATCATCTCATCGGCTACAATCTCAAAACGATTATTATCCAATCCCTTCCTGAACTGGGCTAAAATCCCCGAGGTACTTGAGGTAGTTTTTAAGACGATTTCACGCTTGGTCTTTCCAATTTCTTGGATGGGAATTTGGCTCAAACCCATATTTTTCAGGGAATTTCTAATTTCATTTAAGGAGATTGGCTTTTCAAACCTTAATTGCAGGAGTCTCCCTCCGGTAAAATCGATGGCAAAGTTGCTCCTGCCTCGCTCGATAAAGACAAAAAGACCCAAAACAATAAATAATGCAGAAAGAAAAAAGAAAAACCTTCTCTTCCCAAAAAAATCTATTCTCGTTTCCTTTTTTATCAGTTTCATTAAATGCTCAACCTCTCCACTCGATATTGACTGCAGATAAAATCAAAGATAAGTTTAGTAACAAAGACCGCCGTGAAAATATTGGCTAAGATCCCGACTGTAAGGGTCAGTCCAAAGCCCTTAATAGAACCGGTGCCAAAGAGAAAGAGAACAAAACCGGCAATGACCGTAGTAAGATTTGAATCCACAATGGTCACCAATGCCCTTTCATAACCGGCATCAATGCTGGAGCGAATTGCCTTTCTTATTTTTAGTTCCTCCCGGATCCGTTCAAAGATAAGGACATTGGCGTCGACTGCCAAGCCAATCGTTAAAGCGATACCTGCGATACCAGGAAGCGTCAGGGTTGCTTTGAAAAAGGCGAGGATGGCTAAAATAATAAGAATATTGAGGAAAAGGGCAAAATTGGCAATCATCCCGGAAGCCGCATAGTAAATCACCATAAAGAGCACCACCAGAATTGCTCCCAAAATGGCCGAAGTTGCTCCTTTCTTGATAGAATCACGCCCCAAACTGGGACCAACAATCCTTTTCTGGATAATGGATAGTTCTGCCGGGAGTGCCCCTGCGCGGAGAATTATTGCTAAGTCCTTTGCCTCCTCCATCGTGAACCGACCGCTAATCTGAGCCTTGCCGCTGGGAATACGGTCCCTGATTACCGGGGCAGAGAAAACCTTACCGTCAAGAACAATCGCAAGCCTCTTTTCAATATTGTCGCTGGTAATCTTGGCAAACTTCCTTGCTCCTTCTCGATTAAATTCCAACCTGACCTCAGGAAGACCGTTATCGTCGATACCAACATAGGCATCCTTCAAACCAGAACCGGTAAGTTCCGCTTGTCTCTTTAAAAGTAATGGAGGACCCTGCCGCGGGATTCCTCGCTCATCCTTTTTAACAAGATAAGCGATTTCATACTCTTCTGGAATATCCCCGGAAAGTGCTTTGTCCAAAAGTTCGGCATCATCATTAACCAACTTGAATTCCAAGAGGGCAGTCTTGCCAATAATCTCAATTGCCCTTTCTGGGTCCTTTATTCCCGGGAGTTGAACCAAAATACAATCCTCCCCTGCCTTCTGTATCACCGGCTCCGTTACCCCTAAAGCATCAATCCGATTGCGAATAACCTCTAAGGCTCGCTCGGTAGCATCTCGCGCAGTTTCCTCTTTTAGACCACTCTTCTCTACCTGCAGCATCAGCTGCATTCCTCCCAAAAGGTCAAGTCCCCGCCTGATCTTCTTTGCCGGCGGATATACCTGCCAGGCACAGAGCCCGATAATTGCTAATACGAATAAAAGTTTATATTTTATTGTCTTCATAATCTAATAGACTTCCTTCGGCGCAAAAACCTTTTTCTCAATTACTTTAAATCTTCCGGAAGAGGGTTCGAACTTTCGATAGAAGCAACTCCGGTATCCCTTATGGCAGGCTCCCTTTAATTGCTTTACCTTAAGAAGAAGAGTATCATTATCACAATCAAGGAGAATCTCCTCTAATAATTGAAAGTGACCCGAGACCTCCCCCTTTAACCAGACTCTTTTTCTTGACCTGCTAAAAAAATGAACCTTTTTAGTCTCCAAGGTTTTCCGAAAAGATTTCTCGTTCATATAGCCAAGCATCAAGACTTCATTATTCTCTACATCCTGAATGATTGCCGGAATAAGTCCATCTTTGTTAAATTTTAACTCTTTAACAATGTCTTGCGTCTTCATTCTTAAGTAGTTATAATAAGATAAATATGGTTTTCTGTCAAAAATTACCCCTTCCCTTTTACCATCCCCTGCCATACCCACACACCCTTGACACCCTCCTCACGATGTGATAGACTTGATAATGGAGGTGCAAAATAGCTAAGATTATCCATGCTATATTTGAAAATGGTGTTTTCCGCCCGGTAGACAAAATCAGCCTTCCTGAACATCAAGAAGTTGAAATTATTATCCAAGAAGATATTCCAACCAGGCTTATAGCTGTTGTGGCGGAGAGAACAGGAGGGTTTGATTTCCTCGCTGATCCGAGAGAAGATATATACACTATCGCCGATGGAGAACCCATTTAAAATTATACTAAAACGTGGCGATATTGTCTTAGTGCCTTTCCCATTCACTGACCTGTCAAAGGAAAAAGTTAGACCCGCTGTTGTTATTTCTTCCAAAAATGATGTTGATGTCAGCGTTGCTTTCATCTCTGCCATTATTCCCGAAGAGCCCACCGAGGTTGATTTTGTGTTATCAGAATCCCATCCTGATTTTTCAATGACAGGCTTGAAGAAATCATCTGTATTCAAAATGAATAAGGTTCTTACACTTGAACGATCAAAAATTTTACGCCGACTTGGTAGAATTTCTCCATCTATTCAAAAAGAACTTGACCCTAGATTTAAACTTGCCTTTGGTATAGAATAAACTCTCCTTACAATTTCCGAATGGTGATGTAGCCTCTATCGGTGCTGGTTATGCTTCAGAATGGGATTTTGGTATTAGTTTGGGGGGAGGATGGGCTTGCCGCCCTAAAAATTTGTCTTGCCGTGAAAGAATCTATTCGTAAAGAAAGACTTATCCAATAATTCCATTTTGTTATTTGCTCTCTAAAATTCCTTCGGCAAAATTTAACAATTTTTTCACCCTATCAATTACAAATTTTGCATCTTCAGGGTTCAATTTAGCCTTTGGTTTATATCGTGCACTTGCTCGAAGATCAAGGCATAAATGAAGGTCGTGTCCAAACTGCGAGGGAAGTTTTCCGGTTAAAACAAAAAGCTTACCAAATTGGGCTACTACTCCTCCATGTGAAGAGGCTAAAGGTTCTTTTGTACTAATGATCAATGCCTTTACCAAAAGCTCGATAGCATTATATCCTGAATCAATCGCTAAGCGAGTTTTCTCCTGCCTCAAAGCATCCTCAGCATAACCTAAGAATTCCTTAGCCAGCTCTAGATAATCTTTAAAATTCAATTCCCATTCTGTGCCGGTTAATTTCGTAAAGATAGGACGGCCAAAATTAAGGACTTCCCAAAGGAAAGGTGAATGTCCTAAGGATTGCTCAAAATCCTCTTTTGACATAGGTACGATTTCGATCACTTGGTTTTCTTCACAGGCAAGGTTAAAGCTTATCTTACTCGCTACTTCTAAAAGGCCCCATTCATTTATGTCGGAATAGATTACCAAGAGGTCAATGTCACTTTCAGGAGTATCCTTTTCCTTTGCAACACTTCCGAATAGATAAATTCCTAAGATTTTCTCGCCGAGGCGATCTTTTAGTTGTGAAGTAAAACGTTCTATTACTCTTTCTTTCTCTTTTTCCATTGATTATAATTTACTATATCTCAGATGAAAAATCAAACCGAAAGTTATTTTTAAAGAACTCAATGGGTTATAATAAGATAAATATGGTTTTCTGTCAAAAAGACCTTACCCCATTTAGAAATATCAGAGATAGAAGACATCTGCCGGAATTTCTAACGGGGTTTACCCCATTTGCTGTGAGCAATTTCAGAGAAGCTAATTCTCTCCGCATATTGCTACTGAAGTAAGCTGATAATAAAATGTCGCAAGTTGCTGTGAGAAATATCAAGGAAGATTATCTACTCGCATATTGCTACTGAAGATAGCATATAGTATAGTGTCGCAATTTCAAAAAGCGGTCTATAAAGCGGTAAACCGGATCCCCTTTGGTCAAACAAGGTCTTACCAATGGGTGGCAAGAAAAACAGGAAGACCCAAAGCGGTTCGGGCAATTGGAGAGGCTCTAAAGAAAAACCCCTTCCCCTTTGCCATCCCCTGCCATCGGGTAATCAGAAAGGATAAAACCTTGGGTGGGTACATCCTGGGCAAGGAACTAAAGAAGAAACTCCTGAATTGGGAGAAAAATATTCTTAGTTAGAATCCATCCCTTTAATAAAATTTTCTCAACCGCACTTGACAAAAAAATATTTTGGGGTATAATATAATTAAAGAGTCGATGGAGCGAGGGAATATGAAAATTATCGAAAAAGGACCCATCCCCAAATATTATCAATTAAAGACCATCATCGCCCAAAAGATTAAAGATAGAGAGTATCCTTCTTCTTCTCAAATCCCCTCTGAAGACCAATTGATGCAGCAATATCATTTAAGCTATTCTACAGTTAGCCGAGCCTTGAAAGAATTAGAGCAAGAGGGTTTGCTCTACTGCGTTCAAGGCAAAGGCACCTTTGTCTCCGATACAGATTCAGCTGATAAGTCTCCAAAAGAAGAGAAAAAGAGCAATAACATTGGGTTGCTTATCTTCCACGAAAAGAATTTCATTTCTACAGATCCATTTTTTACTACGATTATGAGTGCAATCAAGGATGAAGCAAAAAATAGCAATATTACTTTATTTGCTACTTCTAAGAGTAAAATTTCTGATACCAAGAGATTTTCCCGAGAGCAAAATAGTATAGATGGTTTAATTATTATAAGTCCAACAGTTGATATTGGCTATCTTCTCCAGATCCAAAAAAAGAAAATTCCTTATGTAGTAGTGGGCAGATACCCTCAACTCCCCAACTTGCATAGTGTCGATATAGATACCTCTTTTGGAACGCGACTGGCTCTAAAACACCTAATCAATTCAGGACACCGTCGAATTGGTTTTATCCATGGTCTTTTAGATCATACCGTTACTCAATATTCCTTACAGACCTATCAAAATATCCTAAAAGAAGAAAACCTTACTTTTGATAAAAGACTAGTTAAGGAAGGGAAATTTACCCTGAACGGTGGTTATCGCAAAACATTAGAATTACTTAACCTGTCCAAAATACCAACCGCTATCTTTGCTGCCAATTCCTCAATGGTTTTAGGGGTGATGAAAGCAGCTAGAGAAAAGGGAGTAAAGGTTCCTGATGAGATAGCGGTAGTTGGTTACGATGACTTCCCCTTTACCTCTTATCTCTCTCCCCCTCTAACTACTATCGCCCAGCCTATCGAAGAATTGGGAAAGATAGCAGTGAGAACGCTTTTTAAGCTTATTTCTGGGAAAACTAATCAACCGATTCAGATTTTACTAAAACCAAGATTAGTTACCAGAGAATCCTGCGGTGCTAAAATGGGAGGCGATAGAAGATGAAAGGGAAATATAACAGGAAGGAGGCAAAATGCAGTTAAAGAAAAGAGGTTCAAGTCAGGGACTGTCCCAGAATTACCGAGGAGCAAAGCGACTGGTAGATTCGGGACTGTCCCAAAAAGGAAAATGTGGGTTCACCCTCATCGAACTTTTGGTGGTTATCACCATCATTGCCATTCTGGCCGCAATGCTATTACCGGCATTGAGGGAAGCCCGAGAAAAGGCCAGGCAGGTAGTATGTATAAGTAACTTAAAGCAAATAGGACTGGCAATTATGATGTATGCGGATGATTACGATGAATATATACCTCCAGCTTTAGACCGACAAGTTCCGGATCCAGGCAGGGGCGCTTGGGCAAAGTTGAGAAACGGTGGGTATTTAAAATCAAAATCAAAATTATATGACTGCCCTTCAGATACGACACGGGAACCGGGTCCATCCCCATTTACAAGCGGAGATTATGGTTATCACAATAATTTTTTCAAGTCCAATATCTCATATATTTATAGTTATCAGGCGGGTTACCGAGACTCTACTGGTGGATGGATTTATAAACCAGTAAAATTATCTATGATTCGCAAACCAACCAAGGATTATATTGTTTGTGATGGTGAAACAAGTAAAGTTGGTACTTGGACGTACTATTATGGAGTTGGATATTTTACCGACGCATTTGACGAAGCAGACCCTCGTCTATACGGCTGTCGTCATTCAGGAGGCAGTAATGTTCTTTTTATGGATGGACACATGTAGAACGTTGGACTCAGGGGGATTTTAATGCTAACAGGTATCAAGGGGATACGTGGAATCCGTAGTGTCAAAAACCAGAAAGGAGAAGATGAGAATTGGGAAAATAATGATTAGAATAATGAGTAGTCTGTGCTTTATTTTGTTATTTTCGCCTATTGCTCTGGCTGAAGATGCTATTGCTTATCCTACTTATCCCTGCTATTTTCTTTCAGAAGAACCCGTCTTAGATGGAAAGTTAGAAGAGTCTATCTGGGATAAGATTCCTGTAGCTACCGGTTTCTTTCTCTTAGGAAGTGATGAGTATGCTCAAAAAAGACAGACCTCTTTCAAAGCTTTCTATAATGAAGAGGCTCTTTATCTGGGGATAGTCAGTGAAGAACCCGAACCAGAAAAGATAAAGGCAGTTTCTGGAGACAGGGGGCCTCTCTGGAGAGAAGACCATATAGGGGTATATATCTTTCCCAAGGATGCCAAAAGATATTATCAGTTTCTCGTAAATTCTATCGGAGCCAGAAGGAGCGGGATAGCATCGGGTGGCGCACCAATGGATGCTTCCTCCTATGGCACCCAAATCCCTTTAGCCAACTGGCAGGCTAAAATCTATCAAGGGAAAGGTTATCGGTCTTTAGAAGCAAAATTTCCTTTTAAGACTTTAAAAAAGAGACCAGAGGTTACAGAAAGGTGGAGAGTCAATGTTACCCGTAAGGTCGTTACAGATGCAAAGATAAGAGACTATGATTATAGGGAGTGGGAGAGGTTTACCACCTGGTCACAGCTATGGGAATGTGACCATGAACCAGAGAGTTTTGGCTCCTTTATCTTTAAAGAAAGACCTCCTTCCTCAAGAGAAGAGATAACTCAGTTAGAAAGCGA
>DAOWFY010000133.1 GCA_030637775.1 bacterium
CATTAAATATTTCCGGGAAAGGGAAAGAGTGGTTAAGGAATTAATCAATGAAACTAAAAAAGATTCTGAATAAAGAGCAAAAGAAGAAATGGGAATCCCTGAAAAGGGAAGTTTTAGAAACCAATAGAGCCTTGCCAAAAAAAGGTCTGGTTATCGAGACCTTCGGCAATGCGAGTGGAATTCTCCGTTTCAAAAAGATTAGTTTGGTGGTTATAAAACCCAGTGGAGTGGATTATGATTCGCTGAAAGTTGAAGATTTAGTGACGGTGGGGATAGATGGTAAGAAATTAGACGGAAATCTCCTCCCATCGGTAGATACTCCTCACCATCTCTATATTTATCGGAATCTTAAACAGATTGGCGGAATTGTGCATACCCATTCCCTTTATGCGACAACCTGGGCCTGCACGGGAAGACCAATCCCGGTTTATAATACCACTCATGCTGATAAATTCGGCGGGGAGATTCCCTGCGCTCCCTATGCTGATAATCGGGATAACCACATCGGAAAAGGTATTATCAAATATCGGAAGAAAGAGGTGCCGGCCATTCTTTTAGAAAAACACGGTGCCTTCATATTTGGTACAAACGCTAAAAAAGCGATAGAGACAGCCTCTGAATTAGAATTTGTTGCCAAGATAGCCCTTCACTATCTTTTACTCTGTCAGGTTCTAAATAGAAGTCCCAAAGAAATGAGCAAAAGAGAGGCTACGCTCTGGAGAAAAAGGCATCTGCCCGGTGGAGGGTATGGACAAACCTAAACTAAAATATCATTCCTTCATCAAGCATGATGAGGTAATTTTTTACAGGGACATAGTTGGCAATGGAGTTACCCGAGCCAAGTGCATATCTCTCCGGCATACATTTTTCCAGAATTTCTCTTACATATTTTCGCAAATCGTCCTCAGGCAGCCGACACAATTTATCTACATCCACCCCACCTAAAACCGCAATCTCTTTATATCTCCCTTTAAACTCAGATACGGGAATAATCGTGTCCTGAAAGGAATGAAAAGTATCTATCTTTACCTCTTTGATGAAATCTTCCATCAGGGGAAGAACATTACCGCAGCAATGCAGCCAATACATTTTGTTTCTCTGATGGGCGAGCGCGGCAAATTTCTTATGCCAGGGAAGAACTAATTTTCTTAAAAGAGCGGGAGAAATGGTGGTTGAGGTTGTAAAGCCCATATCATCCCCCTGAAAAATGCCTTCCACATTATCTAAATCTATCACATTTTGATAAAACATATAAATGGTCTCTCCAACTTTTTTAAAAACTGCCTCCACCAGATCGGGCTCATCGACTAAAAGATAGGACATATTCTCCAATCCCAAAAGGTTGCCGCTTGCGACCTCAAAAACACCACTGGAAGGACAGACAAGCATCTTCATCCCCTCGGGTAGATTCCTGGAGGTAAATTCATAAGAAGAGTAATCAGTCTCTTCTACTTTTGGCCAGGGATATTTTTCGAAATCCTGCCAGGAGCTTATTGGTCCTTTTGTTTCTTCGGCCCAACCTCTCTTTTCCCTGGAGGAAAGGGAAGCGGTATCCTCGGTTTCCCTTGATTTACCGGGAAAATTCAGTCCTCCGGTAACATGGATATAGTCATAGCCCATCCTATACCAGAAATTTATATTCTGTTTCCAATAATCTTGGTTACTCTCCGGTGGATAAGAAATCCATTTCTCTCCTAAAAAATTCTCGCTGATATATTTTTTAATCTCCTCATCCATCAATAGTTCCACAAAGTGAACCTTTTCTGCCTTTTTTCTTCCCTCCAGAACCTCTCTGAAAATTTTAAAGTCTGGTTTTGGTTTTTTTAAAGGAACTTTGAAACTCATTCTGCCTCCTGTTTAAGATAATTATACCACAGAAGGGTCAATTTTGCCGATAGAGAAGGTTTATGGTAAAATGCATCTTCATTCACCCCCACCTATCTCCCCCCCTCCTTGAGGGGGAGGTATTATAGGAGGGGGAAAGATGGGGGTTAAAATGGCACGAATCGTATTTATTGGAGCAGGAAGTTTTGGTTTTACGCGGGGCCTGGTGAAGGACCTTCTCACCTTCTCATTGCTCAAGGATGCAACTATTGTCTTGATGGACATAAATAAGGAGCGTCTTGCTTTCTCACAAAAAGCGGTGCAACGCATTATAAAAGAGGGAAAATATCCGGCCAAGCTTGAAGTTACAATGGACAGAAAAAAGGCTCTGAAGGGAGCCGATGCTGTTGTCTGCACCATTCTCGCTGGAAGTATTGACATCTGGAGGCATGATATAGAAATCCCGATGAAATACGGAGTTGATATCAACATCGGGGATACCCGAGGGGTCTCGGGAATCTTCCGGGCACTGCGCACAATTCCGGTGATGCTCAGTATTTGCCGCGATATGGAGCGCTTGTGTCCCGACGCAATTCTGCTTAATTACACCAACCCGATGGCAATGCTCTGCCGGGCAATGCAGAGGAAATCTCAGATTAAGGTAAGCGGATTGTGCCACAGCGTTCAGGGAACTGCCGCAATGCTGGCGCGCTGGATTGGAGCGAAAATGAGTCAGATTACCTATCTCTGCGCCGGTATCAACCATCAGTCATGGTATCTGGAATATAAGAAAGATGGGAAGGACGCCTATCCGCTGATTAGAAAAGCCCTCCAGAAAAAAGAAATTTACAATGAAGAACAGGTTCGCAATGAGATGTTTTTCGCTTTTGATTACTACCTTACCGAATCCAGCGGTCATAACTCCGAATATGTCTGGTGGTTCCGCAAACGGCCGGATTTAATTGAAAAATATTGCATCCACGGCACCGGATGGAACCCCGGGAAGCACAGATACATTCTGGATTTCTATCTGAAACGAGAAGAAACCTGGAAAGACGACATTAAAAAGTGGCTCGATGATAAGAAACCCCTTAATCTGAAACGAGGGCTGGAATATGCCTCCTCTATCATTAATGCATATTTGGGAGGAGAACCATTTATCTTCAATGGAAACGTTCCCAACACTGGTCTTATTCCGAACCTGCCACAAAATGCCTGCGTAGAGGTTCCTGTCCTCGCAAATAAGAGAGGATTTAACCCAATCTATGTGGGACATCTGCCTCCTCAGTGTGCTGCTCTCAATAACTTAAGCATTGCGGTGGAGGAGATGGCGGTTGAGGGAGCCCTTACCGGAGACGCACACCTCATCTACCAGGCAATCTGCTACGACCCGCTTCCCGCAAGCGTGCTCTCTTTGCAAGAGATAAAAAAGATGGTGAAGGAACTCTTTAAAATAAACAAAGATTATTTACCTACCTTTAAGAAAATAAAGATATAGAAAAATGGACTATAAAGAAACGATTAATCTGCCTCAAACTCCCTTTCCGATGAAGGCAAACCTGACAGAGAAAGAACCGGAAATTTTAAGGTTCTGGGAAGAGAGAAAGGTCTACGAGACATTACAAAAAAATTTAAAGGGAAGAAAAAAGTATATTCTGCATGATGGTCCTCCCTATGCCAATGGCCACATCCACCTGGGAACTGCCTTAAATAAGATTTTAAAGGATATTGTTATCAAATATAAGAGCAGAAAGGGTTTCTATAGCCCTTTCCTTCCCGGCTGGGACTGTCATGGTATGCCCATTGAGCATCAGCTTTTTCAAGAACTAAAGATTTCTAAATCTGATATCAACCGGGTTGATTTTCGCAAGAAAGCGGCTCAATTTGCCTTAAAATTTGTCAAGATTCAAAAAGAAGAGTTTAAAAGGTTAGGAGTTTGGGGAAATTGGGAAAGACCTTACCTTACCCTTGAGAAAGAATACGAAGCGGAGATCATCAATACCTTTGGTAAACTTGCTACCTCCGGTTACATTTATAAAGGCTTCAAACCCATCTACTGGTGCATCCAATGCGAGACCGCTTTAGCGGAGGCTGAGGTAGAATATCAAGAAGATCCCTCCCCTTCTATCTACGTGAAATTCCCTGTCTCTAATGAATCACTCTCTAAACTATTGACTACGAACTATGAACTATCGACTTACTTTCTCATCTGGACCACCACCCCCTGGACCCTTCCGGGGAATGCCGCCATTGCCCTTCATCCCAACCTTGAATATGCTTTTGTAAAAACAAACAATGAAATTTTGATTTTGGCCAAGGTCCTGGTAAAAGAGGTGATGGAGAAGGTAAAGATTTCTAACTATAAAATCTTGGGAGAGATTAAAGGTGAAAAGCTTGAGGGATTAAAATATATGCATCCTTTTATGAAAAGTAGGGGTCGGATTCATCCGACCCGCGGGCTTGATGAATCAAGCCCCTACGATAGGAAATTCCTATACTCAATTATTTTAGCCAACTTTGTCTCTTCCACCGAGGGAACAGGCTGTGTTCACACTGCTCCCGGCAATGGGGAGGATGACTATAAAGTAGGTCTGAAATAC
>DAOWFY010000150.1 GCA_030637775.1 bacterium
AGAGAGGCGAGACTACCTATCAAATCTCTCTGCTTCCTTTCGGTGGTTTTGTGAAATTGGCGGGTGAGTATCCGGAGGAAAAGAAGGAAGCAAAAGGAGAGGATTCCCATCCGGTGAATGGGAAGGAATATTTCGCTAAGTCTCCGGGCATAAGGGCGCTGGTGCTGAGCGCTGGCTCCTTCAATAATATTCTTCTCGGTTTTTTAATTTTTGTTTTTGTCTTTATGTTAGGAGTGGAGAGCTTTGATTTTGCCTCGACTAAGATTGGTAATCTCATCAAGGATGCTCCCGCGGCAAGATCCGGCCTGCAGAAGGACGATACTATTTTAATGATCAACAAAGAGAGGGTTAGAAGTTGGGAGGAGATGGCCGAGATCATTCATAAAAGTGCGGGAAAAAGACTAAAACTTTTGGTAAGACGAGACAAGGGAGAGCTCTATCTCACCGTTACTCCCGAGGAAAAAGCATTGCCCACAGTTTCCGGTAAGATGGAGAAGGTAGGATTAATTGGAATTACACCCTCTACCCACACCGAGAGGGTTGGTTTGCCTTTGGCGGTGAAGAAAGCAGCAGTACACACCAAGGATGTAGTTGTTTTGATTTTTGTTGTCTTAAAGAAAATCTTTACCAAAGAGATTTCTGCCAAACTTTTAGCGGGACCAATAGGGATTGCTCAACTTACCAGCCGATTTGCCCATTTGGGTTTAAGCAACTTCCTTTCCTTTCTTGCTCTGATCAGCATTAACTTAGGGGTGATTAATCTTTTTCCCTTTTTCATCCTGGATGGAGGCAGAATCGCGGGATTAGGAGTGGAAAGGATAACCAAAAAAAGACCGAGTAAGCGTCTCCTGGAACTTTCTCAGACAATAGGTATTACTCTTCTGCTTGCCCTTTTTCTCTTCATTACCTACAATGACCTCCTGCGAATATTTAAAAGATGATTAGGCGGAGGAAGACAAGAAAGGTGAGGGTAGGGAATCTTTTTATTGGGGGAGATGCTCCGATCCTGATTCAATCGATGGTTAAGGTGCCCACCTCCGACACTAAAGGAGTTCTCTCTCAGATAAAAAGGTTAGAGGAATGTGGTTGTGAAGCGGTCCGCTTAGCAATCGTTAACGATGAAGACCTTTCCTCTCTAAAAAAAATTAAAAAATCGGTAAAGATTCCTCTTATTGCCGATATTCAGTTTCATCCCTCTTTAGCGGTAAAAGCTATTAGTGCCGGAGCAGATAAGATAAGGCTGAATCCTGGCAATATGGATAAAAGAGGGTTAAAAAGAATAGCTCGCTTAGCTGCCGAGAGGAGAATTCCTCTGAGAATTGGCGCAAATTCCGGTTCGGTCAAAAGAATGGAAAAAAAGGGAGTTGCCCTCTCTTTAGTAAGGGTAGTTGATGATTGGCGCAAATTTTTTGAGGACATTGGATTTTTTGATTTAGTTATCTCCTTGAAAACCCCGGAGGTAGAAAGTACGATTGAGAGTTATAGACTTATGGCCTCCAAATGCGGTTATCCTTTCCACCTTGGAGTTACCGAGGCGGGAAGCGGAAGACAGGCAATCGTGAAATCTTCTTTAGGAATTGGAGTTCTTTTGCATGAGGGGATCGGGGATACGATTCGCGTCTCTTTGACCGAACCTCCGGAGGAAGAAGTAAAAGTCGGTCAGGAGATTTTACAGAGCCTCAAAATTCGTTTTTTTCATCCGGAGATTATTTCCTGCCCCACCTGCGGAAGATGCGAAATTGACCTGCCTAAGATTGTAAAGGAGGTAAAAAAGAAACTCTCAACTCGGGGCACCCGCTTGCGGGTTGCTCAACTTTCAACTCTGAAGATTGCCATTATGGGCTGCGTGGTTAATGGTCCGGGTGAGGCAAAACAGGCAGATATTGGTATTGCGGGAGGAAAGAAAAGCGGATTGCTCTTTAAAAAGGGTAAGCCAATAAGAAAAATAAAGGAAGAAAAGTTAGTAGAAGAATTATTGAAAGAGATTGAAAAATGAGGTGGTCAGAAGCATTTATTCCTACCCTGAAGGAAATACCAAAAGAGGCGGAAACTATCAGCCATAAGTTGATGTTGAAAGCAGGGTTAATCAGCAAGGTTGCCTCCGGCGTCTATTCCTATCTTCCCCTTGGTTTAAAGATTCTGAAGAAGATCGAGAATATTGTGCGCGAGGAGATGGAGGAAAGTGGGGCGCGTGAATTTTTGATGAAGGATGCCTATAGTTTTGATGTGGATCAACAAGGATTGGAGAGGAATTACGAAAAAATGCTTAAAGCCTATCACTCCATC
>DAOWFY010000065.1 GCA_030637775.1 bacterium
AAGGGGGAAAGCCGTGTGAGGGAAAACCGCACGCACGGTTTGGTCGGTGAGGTAAACGAAAAGGAGGAAAAGGATAATGAAAACTAAAAGAATAAAGAAGGGTTTGCGAAACCGAAAATCGTTTACTTTAATTGAACTTTTGGTAGTTATTGCCATCATTGCTATCTTAGCCGCACTGCTATTGCCTGCTCTCTCCCGGGCGCGAGAGATGGCGAGAGCAGCAAGATGTATCTCCAATCTCAAACAAATTTATCTTGCCCTTTCCCTCTATGCCGATGATTACAATGGTCTATATCCTATAGGATGTAAGGTCGCTATCTGGGGAGTGGGGGATGAGGATGGGAAGATTGGTTGGATGGAGCAACTGCATCCCTACATTAAGAATAAGAAGGTATACAGTTGTCCTTCTAATAAAGAGTACCCAGAGTATAGCTACTTCTTGGGGACACGGGTAGCTTTCATAGAAGCGAGTGGTTTTGCTTCCGTTGATACAAAAAGGATTAGGTACCCTTCCGCCTTTGTTTTAGCTGGAGATACTACAACTGGAGGTTCTTACGAATTTCCTGTCGATGACTGTGATAAAGAAGACTATACCCAGAATTGCGTGGGTGGTCCTGACAACGGCACACCTTGGGCAGAATGGAGAGTCCATAGTGGAGGTCAAAACATCCTCTTTGCCGATGGTCATGTAAAGTGGTATAAAGGATATAAGTCAGGTGAGATGACCTTTCGTTACTATGAGATGCAGGAATGGGAGTAACCTTTGCAAATTTTAATCGGTTAAATTGGAGGGAAAAATGGAGAAAAGAAAAATTTATAAAAGAAGTTTGGTAATTTTTAGCATCCTGCTTGTAAGCGGAGTAGCATTTTACACAATTTTCAATTGCATCAATGTTCTTGCTTCTTCTTCAGTCAAAAGGGAAATAGCAAAAGAGATTCAGAAGATAAAAAAATTAGGAGAGCCAATAACGATTGAGGAACTTATTCCTGAGGAGATTCCTGATGAAGAAAATGGCGCTTTAATTTTTAGAGAAGCATTTAAGGTTAGAAAAGATTTGGCAAAAAAGTATAAGGAAATGGAAGAATATATACCCTATGAAGGTAAAATGTCCTGGGATAAGGTACCGAAAGCAGAAAAGAAAAAAGTAAAAAATTTAATCTTAAATAACCCTGACTATATCAAGTTCTATCAATTACTGGAAAAAGCCTCTAAAATGAAATGCCAGTTTTTAAAGAGAAAGGATTGGGAGAAAGGAATGGAGATTTTACTTCCCCATTTAGCCAAATTAAGAAGCTGTGCCCGCCTTTCAGCGGCTAAAGCGAAACTTCAGGCAGAAAACAAGAACATAGAAGAAGCTTTAACTACCTGCTTAATTAGTTTAAGAGTATCTAAAACTTTATCTGGCGAGCCGCTACTTATAAATCAGTTAGTCAGAATGGCCTTAGATAATATTACCTTAAGAGAATTAGAAGAGGTTTCAAAAAAAGGAGAGGGGAGCATAAAAATGTGCCAGGCGATTATTAAAGAACTCGAGGAAGAAAGAAGCGATATGATGGTCTATCCGAGTCTTCTTGGAGAAAGGGTTGTTTTTGGAATGCTCGAGTTTCCCCGTGTTAGAAACTATGCAAAAGAAAACCTAAAGGAAATAGAAGAAAAGAAAGCGAGAAGGTTATCCAATGATGAGATTATTGAGGGATTTTGCGAGATAAAAGTTTTAGGTTTCCCATTGTTAGTCCAAAAAGACAAAAAGAGCAAAGAATATAAGGAATTCATAAAAAAGATGAAGAAGACCTATGGTGATTCTGAAAATATCTTAGAAGATTTCTTTGACAATCAGGAACTTTACTATCTAAGGACAATGGCAAAAATGATTTCTCTGGTTAAAAGGCCTTACTGGGAGGTAAGGGAAGAACTCAAAAATTTTGATAAGGAGATTCAAAAACTACCTCAAGAGAAGGCAATTTTAACTCAGATGTTGGTACCGGCTCTCTCCCGAGCTTATAACCAGGAAGCGAGGACAGGTGCTTTGCTTGGAGACGCCGAGATTGCTCTTGCCTGCCATATCTATAAGATAAAATATGGGGATTTTCCGGAATCTCTGGATAAACTTACTCCCGAGATTCTTCCCTCCCTTCCTTTAGACCTATTCACTGGAAGGAATTATATCTATAGGAAGGCTCAACTATGGGAGAAAAAGAAGGAAGGTTTTATTGTCTATAGTTTAGGAGATAATCTGAAGGATGATGGAGGGAAATGGGGAAAGAAGCATAAATGGGTTGGTGATTATGACATTGTCTGGGAGGAATAAGGAGGCTCAAAAGGGAGAAAGATAAAAAGATTTAAAAAGAGCGGGAGATAACCGCTCTTTTTTTATTGGAAAGAATACAGTATAATTAAGGAGAGATGGCTGGCGGATATTTTTTGGGACTGATATTAGCGGTTATTGGCATTTTCTTTGGCTTTCAGGCATGCTTTTTCTTTCATCTCTGGATGAGCGGAGAGATTGCAAATATTCGCTTTGGTTTCCTCGTCTTTACTCTTTTGGGCGCTCTTGTTTTTGTTATGAGACATTTAAATT
>DAOWFY010000130.1 GCA_030637775.1 bacterium
AGACGGTATCCTTATCGGAAGACTTATTGAAAATGAAATAGATTTTGGCCAGTCGTTTGGGCTTTTAACCACTGGATTATTTGTTCCGATTGCGATGGTTCTCCCTTACATCTTTAGTTTTTACATCGTATTGGGATTATTAGAAGACATTGGATATTTACCTCGCCTTGCTGTTTTAGTAGACAATATTATGCACCGGTTAGGGCTTCACGGTTACGCCATAATTCCGATGATGTTGGGATTAGGCTGCAATGTTCCCGGAGCACTGGCGACTCGACTCTTAGAAGAAAGGCGGGAGAAATTTATTGCGGCCACCTTGATGGCCATCGCTGTCCCCTGTATGGCCCAGATAGCGATGATTGTGGGGTTAGTTGGGGAGAGGGGAGGAAGGTATGTGGGGATTGTTTTCTCTACCCTATTTTTAATTTTGGTCCTTAAGGGTCTGATTCTGAATAAACTGCTGAAAGGGAGAAGCCCCGAGATACTGGTTGAAATCCCGCCTTATCGAACTCCTCAATTCCAGGCCGTAATTAAGAAGCTCTGGATGCGGATTCATGGATTTTTGACCGTGGCGATCCCCTATGTTCTCCTCGGAATACTTTTTGTCAATATCCTTTATGCTTTGAAGATAATAGAGTTTTTAGCCCGATTCTTTTCGCCAATTTTGGTTGGCATCTGGGGTCTCCCCAAAGAGGCAATTTCTGCTTTGATCGTTGGTTTTTTAAGGAAGGACGTGGCCGTAGGAATGTTAGGACCATTGAGTTTAACTACCAAACAACTTGTTATTGGCTCAACCATTCTCGCCGTATATTTTCCTTGCATCGCCACGTTTATCGTTCTTGTCAGGGAACTGGGAATAAGGGATATGGCCAAATCTGCTCTTCTGATGATTCTCACCGCGATTATTGTCGGAGGGCTGCTGAATTTAATTCTGTAATATGTTTAGTAGCGCAACAATTTCTCTTTTATCTTTTCTAAGAGTTTTATCGCCTTTTTAATATCCTTTATTTGTTGGACTCCACTTATTTCTCTTTCGATGGTCAAAGGTCCACGAAAGCCTTTCTCGTATAATGCAGGCAATACCTCCTCATAATGCACATCCCCCTCCCCTAACGGCATCTCTGGACCAAGCTTCCCTTTCTCTTGAGGCATCTTACCATCCTTACAATGGGTATTTACCACAAATTCTCCCAAAAGCCTCACCGCCTCTAAAGGCGTTCCCATACCATACATCAGAAGATTTGCGGAATCCAAATTTACCCGGACATTGTCCGCTCCAATATCATCTATCGTTCTTCGCAAAACTAAAGGGGGTTCCTGCCCGGTCTCAAAGGCAAATATCTGGTCGTTACCTTTACAAAAAGCAACAAACCGTTTCATCGTATCGATAAAACCTTTATAGACCAAACTTGTGTTATCGGCAGGAATAAAACCCATATGGCTTGTTACAACATTAATCCCTATTTTCTTTGCCCAGTTGGAAACGGCACAGGCATGCACTACACGAGGAGCCCTTGTATTCTCTGGCACAAGCCCTATTGTTCCCGGACCATCAATCAGATTCCAGATATGACCTTTATACATTATAAAAACGGACGATATCTTGATTCCCGTCTTTCTTATCGCAGATTTCAGTTCTTCATTAAGCCTATCCGCTTCTTTTGCATAAATATATTCATCCGGTGGATTTCCCAGTTGACAGGTCGGAATACCGAGAGCTCGAATTTTTGACAAAGCCTCCATCGGATTTGCTCTGATACCGGTCATAACACCCAAAGGTAAGATTTCTTTTTTAACCATTCCTTTCCTTTAGGGACACATCCTATTTTCTTAGAAAACAGAGAAAATGGGATGTGTCCCTAATTTTATTTTGCCCCCTTACAGTTTAAGTTTTAATCCCAAAATTATTAGAATAAGGAAGAGAACAATCCAGGTATGAAATTCCCTGTTTTTTTTGACCCTTTGCCAGGAAAACTTTAATTCTGAAGGAAAGTTTCGTTTTCTCAAAATTGAGCCAATAAAAGGGAAAAATGAAGGGATAGTTTTTTGATAGTTAAGGTAATCGGCGGCAAATTTCTGAGCAAGAAACTTTTCTTCTCTAAAGATAGTGGGCAGGTAAGCGCCCAGAAAAAGCAGGATGAAAGCGGAAAGAAGCAAAAGAGAATGTCCGATAATAACCGCTCCCAAGCCGATGAGGAAACTACCAAGATATAAAGGGTTTCTTATTAGACGGTAAGGGCCATTTTTCACCAGGAGTTTATCCTTCACAAGGTAACCGGCGGCCCAGGTGCGGATTACCTCACCCAGAAGAACAACAGCAAATCCAATCCAGTAAGAAAGAATCGTGGGTTTTGCAACAAGGAGAATAAAAAGTCCAAAGAGGTAACCGATATAAAGCCGAATTTTCTTATTGAGATTCTTCACTTCGTTCAGAATGACCATCCTGGTCATTCGTGTTAATTCGTGGTTTATATATCTACTATTTTAATTTTTCCCCAGATTGCTATCTTATCCTCCTTAATAATTATTGCACCTAAAAGGCCGGGAACCCTCTTGGCGAACTCAATCCCTTTAGAAAGGTCTGCTCTTGTTTGAATGAGGTTACCAATTGCGGTGGCAGAGGCATCGGCTAAAGCGGCCGATTTTGCCACCGCTACCACGCTATCTGCCTTACCAAAACTGAAAGAGTGGCCAAATGTTCCCGAGGAGGAGCAAATTCCAATTGGCGTGCTTTCAGGATTGACTTTTAAAGCAATCTTTTTAGAAAGTGGCGAGTCCCCCGCATAGATTGCTACGCTTCTCCTTTTATTGCTCTTCAAAAAGATGTCCCCACCATTTTCCACAATCACCTCTTCAGAGAATTTTAGAAGCTCCTTTCCGACAAATTCAGCAATTGTCCCCGCCACCGTGGCCATCGGTCCGACATTAACCAGAGAGGAAGCCTTTGCCATCTCCTGAATAATTAAAGAGGCTTTCTTTTTAACCTTAACCGGCGCATAACTTTTCTGAAAGGAGGGATGTTCTTTGATATAGTTCTCAATTTGGCGGCGGCAATTTAAGAGAGAACGGTAGGCGATATCCTTCAAATTCGCGACGCTGCTTGAGAAATTCGGACTAAAAAGAACAAGGAGATTTGTCTCCTCAATTCTCAGTTCAAATTTTTCTAAATCGGAACTATTAACTAAACTCCGGTAAATTAAGGACATATATCAGAAATGGAGTTCCATTGCTCGGGGAGGGCAAATCTTAATACAGAGTTCGCAGGCAATACACCGATCTTTATAGAACTTTACTCTTCTCGTTTTTGGCTCCAAAACAAAGGCCTGAGTTGGGCAAACAGCAACGCAAACTCCACAATGGGTGCATTTGTCTTCATCCCGCGTCACATCTTTGCTGAGGGGCTGAATCTTTATCTTTAAGTGGGAAAGAAAGTTAATCCCTTTTTGATAGTCCTTTTCCTTTCCGGTCAATTCCAGAACTAATAAGCCTTCCTCCTTTGGGGTGACGGAGGCCTTAAGAATATTAAAGGAAAGGTTATAGTCCTTCACTAACCGATAAACAATTGGCTGATCAACCAATGTCGGAGGAAATCTTAAAACAATCTTCTTTGAGACTGTCATCGTATCGGTCTTTCCTTTAAGGGCTTAAATGCAACTTTAGAATCGACCGAAGGAATTCTTTCCACCGGCTCAGTGAGGAAAAAGGAGCCTTCCTTAATCCACCTCTTCAGGATTTCGGCAATCTCCCTTGCTTTGCTATAACTGGAGAGAGAAGCGGTTGGAACCTCCTTTCCGCAAACGGTGATCTTTCCGCTTCTTAATTCTTCATAGTTTACCCCCCCTAAGTTGCTCTTTTCGCCTAAGGGATAAGATTTGCTGTAATCTACTATTTTAGTGGAGATATCTCTATCCTTTACTGTAGTATAACGGCAAATCTCTTCATTAAGAAGAGGAATAGGAACACCGATACCAACAATTAAGGTCGCGCCATAGCCAAGGAAAGATGCTCCCCGGAGCCATTGTTGCTTCATTCCTTTTAAATCTCCAATGAGCGCCAGGGTTCCTGCCGGCTCTTTGGGAATACCTTTTTTTGTCCTTTCCACCTTAGGGTTATGTTGCGTTCCGTACCAGGCGATGTAGCCGACTCCACCCCCTAAGAAAACTCTTGTGCCAATGCCAATTGTCCGATAATAGGGATCATTAAGAAGCGGGGATAATTGACCGCTACTGCAATAGTGAGCATTCCCGAGGTTTGCTTTTAACGCCCCCATATAGGTGTAGATTGTTTTTTTTGAAAGATTCACCGCCACATTATAGTTCTGATAGCAGTTGCGTGGATTAAAGAGCATTGCCTCATTGAAATCTTTGATATTCACCCAGGTAGAGAGTTTCTTTCTTGGATAACAGTCTGTGCCGTAACTATCGGCCTCTAATTTCACATCCTTCCCAGAGACTAAATCTTCCAGAAGATGACCTCCTCCATAGCGAAATTCTCCCGGGTAAATTCTATTTTTAGGGTCGTCATCGGGAAGGGAGGTAACACCAAGAAAGAAATCTCCCGCGGCAAAGCCAGCATAGCAAGAAATGCCATTAAGGCAGACCTTGCCTCCTCCCAATTTGATCTTCGGTTTTGGCTGACCAATATTAAAGTAAGCGCCAGAGGAGCACATTGGAGCAAAGGTAGCGGTGGTAACCACATCGATCTCCTTTGCCGCCTTC
>DAOWFY010000175.1 GCA_030637775.1 bacterium
ACTGTTCTTCTGGTAGCCCTGACCGCTGCCAAAACAGGCAACAAAGACAAGATTCGCTTTGTTAAATCTTTCCTCCCTAATATTTAGTTTTCAAAGAGCGAGTTTTCTGAAACCCTATTTAATCAACTAATATCTCTTTAATAATAGATTTTATCTTGTTAATGGTATTAATTCATTAGGTTACGCTGATTATAAAGCTAACAATCTTCTCTGTTGCTTCAATTGCCTCTTTTGCCTCCTTTTTTGAATATACCTTGGGTTCCCCCAATGGATAACGAGGCTCAATATAATACCCATTTAAGACAATGCATTCTTCTTCAATTGACTTAAAATTTCTATTTAATTTATTACATTCTTTCCATAGTTTGGGTAATTCGTGAATTTGCCACTTTTTTAATTTTCCAATATTTACTCCCTGGCTAACGAGAAAACCTTTTAAATATTTCTCAGCTGCCTGTTGGCAATGGAAGCAGATTATATCCGTCCAACCGCCATGTTCAAATGATAATTTCGCTTCATCAAGATCGTGATTTCCTTTCTCAAACCATTCTTTCGCTAAAATTATCAGATTATTTTGCTTCATATAATACCTCGCCTTCTTCAAGAATATTCTTGACAAAAAAATCGCCAAGCGCTAGCCGAACCTTAAACTCTTTCGGAGTATAGATAATAAAATCCGCCGGATATTCCCGATCTAAATCTCGTAATAAATAGAAAATTTCGATCGCTCGGCGATGCCGTGGCAATTTTGTCTGTTTTATGATAAAAAAATCAAGGTCACTTCCCTCTTCAAATTCATCTCTTGCTGCTGAGCCAAACAAAATAATCTTTTCCGGATGATACTTTTTTATAATCCTCTCAGCAATTATCTGGACATCTCTGCTTAATTTTTTAGTCATCCTTTTAACCAATTACCAAGTCTAAACTGATGACCCGGAAAGGGGTATTTGCATCCTTCCGGTAGATTTTTTCTAAATACCTCATAATATCTTCAATCTATGGGCATAAAATATTTTAATTTTTTCATTTTCTGTTTTTATTATACCACCCTAGAGAAAGGAAATCAAAATAATTTTTTGTCATCTTAGCTTTTTATGGTAAAATTAAGGCAATGTATGAAGAGTATTGGGGCTTAAAGGAGAAACCCTTCGAGAATACCCCTGACCCGAAGTTTCTCTATCTCTCCAAGCAACATGAAGAGGGTTTATCCCGATTGCTCTATGTGGTCAAGGAGAGAAAGGGTGCGGGAATCTTAACCGGAGTATTTGGTTGCGGGAAGACGGTTTTGGCCCAGGCTCTTCTTAAGGAATTAAGTGAAAATATCTACAGGATAGCTCTGATCAATAATCCTCACCTCAAGGCAATTGAGCTTCTCCGCGCCATTGGCCGGCAATTAGGCGCCGAGGACTTACCGCAGAGAATAACCGAGATGTCGGCCGACTTCTTCCTCGAGTTAATCGAGGGGATCCTCTTAAATAATACCAAGGATGGAAAGGAAACTCTCCTCATCATTGATGAGGCCCACATCATCAAAGATGAGGAGGTCCTGGAGGAATTAAGGTTGCTTTTGAACTTCCAGTCAGAGAAAAGGTTCCTCTTAACCCTTTTGTTGTTGGGACAACCGGAGTTAAGCAAGAGAATCCAGAAGAATAAGCAGTTGGTCCAGAGAATTGCGATGGGCTTTCACCTTACCCCATTGAATAAGAAGGAAACAAAAAACTACATCATTCATCGATTAAATGTGGCTCAAAGACCGAAGCCAGTTTTCTCTGAAGATGGTCTCAATTCAATCTATGAGAATTCTGGAGGTATTCCCAGAAGAATAAACCAGATCTGCGATATAGGTCTCCTTACCGGCTTTAGTAAAAAGGTGGAAAGGATAGATAAAAAGATTATTCAGGAATCCGTAGACAGTTTAGGAATCTAAATGTAATGGAGAAAAAAAGAGCATCTCTTTCCTTAAAGAATCAAGGCATTAAGAAAAAGGCGGTGATCCTCTATATCCTTGGTTCCCTCATTCCTTTATTGTTCTCCGGGTATCTCATTGCCAGATACATTCTCCCCTCCATCTCTCCGGCCGAAAATCTGCCAATCATAATTTTACTGATTCTTTTTCTTTCCTTTTTAGGGATTTTACCGCTCTCAAGGATGATGAGTACCATCTCCCGGATAGTAAAAGGGTCCGAGAAGGTAGCGCAAGGGGAAAAATTAAAGCCTCTGGAGATTGAGGAGGATGAGCTCGGAAGGCTTGCCACATCTCTAAATCTCACTGCGGAAAGGATCCAGAAGGATGCCCGAGAGTTACAGAGTAATACGCAAGCCCTCCAGGAGGCGCGTTATCAGTTAAATAAAAGCAATCAGGATCTAAAAAGAGTAAACCAAGAATTGGAAAGATTAAGCAAGGCAAAGACTTTATTCATCTCCAAGGCCTCTCACGAATTACGCAATCCTCTGAGCGTAATTAAGGAGTCCATTTCCCAGATTTTAGAAGGGGTGAAGGGAAAGGTTAATAAGGAGCAAGAGGAATTCTTAGGTATGGCTTACAGGAATACGAATAGGCTTACATTGTTGATTAACAATTTATTGGACCTTTCTCAAATAGAGGCCGGAAGAATTGAGTATCGAAGAACTCTTGTAGATATTTCTGAGGTGGTTAAGGAAGTGCTGGATGCTACCCGGATGCAGGCCGATAAAAAGAGGATTAAAATCATTAATAATCTTCCGGCAAACCTTCCTTCCTTATGGCTTGATAAGAGCAGAATAACCCAGGTCTGTACCAATCTCCTTGATAATGCCATTAAGTTCAGTAAAGAGGGGGGAAGAGTGATCGTGGAGGCCCGGGAAGAAGAAAAGGATGTTGAGATTAGTATCCGCGATTTCGGAGCCGGCATCAAACCACAAAATATTGACCTGATTTTTGATCGCTTCCGTCGTATTGATTCCGGGTACTTACCTACCCAGGGGCTTGGTCTGGGACTGCCAATCTGCAAAGAGATTGTTGAGAACCATCAGGGAAGGATCGGGGTAGAAAGCAAATTGGGAGAGGGAAGTAAGTTTATCTTTACCTTACCCAAAGAAAAAAATGAGCAAGAGAATTCTGGTGGTGGATGACGAGCCGGATGTGGTGAAGGCGATTGTCTCAAGACTGAAGGGAGAAGGTTATGAGGTAATTACTGCCTCTGGAGGTAAAGAGGCATTGGATAAAGTCCGCAGTCAAAGACCTGACTTGATGCTTTTAGATATTATTATGCCGGGGATGGATGGAATAGAGGTTCTCCAGCAACTGAAGGAGATAGATCCTGATCTTCCGGTAGTTATCATCACCGCCCATCCTTCTCTGGAACCTAAGGATATTTTAAAATATGGAGCCTCCGGTTATATAAAAAAGCCATTTGAGTCCGAGGAATTGAAAGGGGCCATTAAGGAAGGGCTCGAGGAAAAAAAGGAGACAAAAGATGTCCAAAAAAATTTTAGTCATCGATGATGACCCTGATATCAGGGAAATGATAAAAAGCAGGTTAAAGGCAAACGGTTATACGGTTATTGTAGCTTCTGATGGATCGGAAGGGTTGGAGATGGCAAAGAGGGAACATCCTGATTTGATCCTTCTTAATGTCATGATGCCAAAATTAAGCGGGGTAACAGCCGCGATTAGACTGAAGGAGACCAAGGAGACAGAATCCATACCCATTATCTTAATTACCGGGATTAGTGAGAGTGAGGCGCGCGCCCTCGCTCTCCGCTTTGGGGCAGAGAATTATATTATAAAACCTTTTGAAGGATCAGAATTGGTTAATAAGATTGAAAAGGTACTAAAGGGTTTCTGATTTTTCGTAGATTCTACCTATCTCCTTATCCGTCAATGTCCTCCTGATGGAATAGAGGGAGTCCTGACAAAGATTGATTCTTTTTGGAGTTTCCAACTTCCGGCCCTGGGAATCAAAGTAAATCTCCACCTCCGGTTTAAGAGGAGAATCGGGAATGGTTCTGCACACCCTCCCTATCTCACCGGTACTCAATCTTAGCCAGGTATCCATGGGGTAAAAGGTAATCTGGCGCAGAAGCACCTTCAGGATAGACCTAGCAAACTGCCTTTCACTACCGGTCTCAATAATCCTTAAGATTGCCTCCTCGGGAGGCACTCTTCTTCGGAAAGCTCGGGAATGGGTCAGAGCCTCAAAGGTATCGGCCAATCCAATGATCTTTGCCCACTCATGGATTTGCTCATCCTTATACCCACCGGGATAACCTCTCCCATCTCCCCTTTCATGCTCCTGATGAACCGCCAATAGAATATCCTTGTTTATTCCCTCAATTTCCTTTAATCTGTCGCGTCCATGGAGGGGATGTAGATTGATGTGTGTCCTCTCGCCGGGAGTAAGTTTCCCATTTTTGAAGAGAATCTTTTCGGGAAGGGCACTCATTCCCGCCTCGTGAAGAAGGGAGGCAATTCCCAAATCTACGAGCTGGGCTGTGGGGTATTTAAGTTCCATCCCCATCGCCAGGGAAAGAAGGCAGACATTCAGTGAATGATTAGGGAAATATGCTCTCGCGACAGGATAGTCCTTGATGATATTTTCCCAGTATTCTGAGAGAAGGTTTGAAGAGGAGAAAGAATCGACAATCTTTGCTGTTCTATCCTCTAAATCTTCAAGATTGATCTTCTCTTTCTTTTCGATCTTACTCCAGATTCTCCGGGAAAAATTAAGAAGTTCCGGGTAAGATTCCCTCTCCTTTGTCAATGAAGGAAGTTTCTTCTCTCTTATAGGTATTGTGAATTTCTCTTCCTTTTTTAACTTTTCCGGAGAAGGTTCTCTCCTTAAGGCTCTTTCTTTCTTAATAATCTTTGAGAACTTAATCATAATAATCTTTATACAGGTGTAGTGGCCGAGTTTACTCGGCTGGAGTAGCACTGCTTGCAGTGCGAGACAAGTCTCGCTACTCCGCCACTACATTACTTCTTTGCCAATAACATCAGGGCAATGGCAAAGAACAAACAGGTGTTGGTGAACTGGGCGAAGGACCTTGCTACCAGACCCCGAGGAAATGGTACAAGAGTAACCCGGGAGACAAGACCTAAAAGGAAACTTATCGCCGCCACAATAATCAGAGCATTAACCAATTTCTTCATTTTTTCTCCATCACCCCCATAATTTTTAAATTGTACTACCCTTTAAGAAAAAAATCAAACTTGTTTATTCTTTCCCTCTTTTAGCGACATTCATCAGAACAACAATCACCAGGAGAATAAAAGCGACCTGAACTAAGATTAAGAAGATTTCCCCGCGATTGATGCTCCGAAGGATCAGAGAGCCGATGCTCAAGGTAAAGGCTAAAAGATAGAGAAAGAATACTGCCTCCTTTTGACTAAAGCCTAAGTTCAAAAGCCGGTGGTGAAGATGGTCTTTTCCCACATATTTAATCCATTCCAAAAAGTTGGTGGTCTCTTTCCTTCTAATCCGGGAAATTGTAATATAAATCATGTCAAAGATAGGAATACTTAAGATAAGGATTGGGGTGCCCAATGCTATAACCGGATTATTCTCTGCCCATCCACCCATCACCGCTAAACTGGCTAAAGAAAAACCGATGAATGTGCTGCCACTATCACCTAAAAATATTTTTGCCGGATGAAAGTTATACCATAAAAATCCTAAAAGGGCACCCGCAAGCACAATTGATAGATAAGCAAGATAGGTCTGCCCGGTCTCTAAGGCGATTATCAAGAAGAATAAGGAGC
>DAOWFY010000140.1 GCA_030637775.1 bacterium
AAGGATACCCTTTATATTAAATGTGCAGGACCTTTTTCCTCAAAACGCCATTGACTTAGGAATTCTTAAAAATCGTTTGCTCATCCGTTTTTTTAAGGGCTTAGAGCGGTTCTCCTATAAAAGAGCTAATCATATCACTGTCCATTCCCCGGGAAACCAAAAATATGTTATAGAAAATGGTGTCATTTCTGATAAGGTAACAGTATTACCTAATTGGGTAGATACGGATTTTATTAGACCCGGGGAACGAATAAACAATTTCCGCAAGGAACACAATTTAGGAGATAAATTCGTTATTTCCTTTGCCGGGATACTTGGATATTCACAGGATTTGGATGTTATCCTGAAGTCAGCTAAACATCTCCAACAATATAAGGAGATACTTTTTCTTATAGTAGGCAATGGAACAAAAAAAATAGATTTAGAAAAGGAGGTAAAGATACAAGCGCTTACGAATATTAAACTCCTACCTATGCAACCTAGGGACCGCTACCCTTCAATTTTACGTGCTTCCGACATCTCTTTGGCTACTTTACGGAAAGAGGTGATTACGCCGACAGTCCCCTCAAAGATTCTTAGCATTATGGCGTCAGGCCGCCCGGTTATTATCTGTATGAACTTAAATGGTGATGCACCACGAATTATTAACGAGGCACGATGTGGCTATGCTCTCCCGCCAGAAGATTCGCAAAAATTAACCGAAGCCATCTTAAAACTATACCATTCACCTGAATTGCGAGAAGAGTTCGGCCGTAATGGAAGAGACTATTGCCAGCACCATTTCTCCTTGGATAAATCTGCTGAAAGATATGTAAATTTAATAAGAAAGATAATGATATTCGATAAAGTGATAAAAAAATAATCCATAATGTACATAAAACTTAGCAAAAGGCAAATTTCTTTGATAGAGTATCAAGAAAAAAGTATAATAAGAAGATGAGAGTATTGGTAACTGGCGGTGCTGGATTTATAGGATCTAATGTAGTAAAATTACTGGATAGTAAAGGGTATGATATTATTGTATATGATAATTTATCTACGGGGTATGAAAAAAATTTAGCTCCTTACCCTCATGTACAATTAATAAAAGGTGACGTCAGAGATAAGGACAAATTGTGTGAGGCTGGAAGGAAATGCGAAATAATTTTTCATCTCGCAGCAAGTGTTGGTAATATAAAATCTTTAAAGAACCCCCGGGAAGATTCTGAGATCAACGTTACCGGGACACTCAATGTATTGGAATGTGCATCTAAAAATAAAATAAAGAAAGTTATTTACTCTTCCTCAGCTGCACTCTTCGGTGAACCACAATACTCGCCTATTGATGAGAAACATCCTTCAGAACCTGATTCTCCATATGGGGTTAGCAAGATGGCCGGAGAGAAGCATGTGCTCTGTTTTGGGCAGATTTATGATATTAGCGTAGTTTCTCTCAGATATTTCAATGTCTACGGTACCAACCAGAGATATGACGCTTACGGAAATGTAATTCCAATTTTTGCTACGTTACTTTTAGATAGTAAATCTATTACCGTTTATGGTGATGGAAACCAAACTCGTGACTTTGTTGACGTTGAGGATGTCGCAGTAGCAAATGTGCTGACAGCAGAAAAAAAGGGACTATCAGGAAAATTCAACATTGGCTCGGGAAAATCTATTACTATCAATGAATTAGTTGATATGTTCAAACATGTTTTTCCTGCTGCAAAGGTTAACTATTCTCCTCCGCGAAGAGGGGAAGTAATTCACAGTTTAGCTAAGATTGACCTGGCAAAGCAAAATTTCGGTTATAACCCTACCAAAATCAATACCAAAAAAATAGAGAAATATATTATTTGGTTAAAAAGTGAGACTGCTAAAAAATAATGAAAGTTTTAATATTGGGCGGGTCTGGGATGCTTGGGCATAAGATGTATGAGGTGCTTGCTGAAGATTTTGATACCTGGGTTACTTTTCGTCAAGAACCTATAACTTTTTATCGCTATGGCATATTTGATAGAAATAAAATTATCTATCCTGTAGACGCATTTAATCTTGCTTCAGTTAAAGATGCCATAGAAAAAGTTAAACCGGATGTGGTGATTAACTGTATTGGCATTATCAAACAGATTAAAGAGGCAAAAGAGCCTCTTATCAGTATTGAAATAAATTCTCTTTTCCCTCATAGATTGTATAAGTATTGTTCAGCGATGGGAATTGAGGTAATTCACATAAGTACCGATTGCGTCTTTTCTGGTAAAAAGGGAATGTACAAAGAAGGTAATTTCTCCGATGCAGAAGACCTCTATGGAAGGACAAAGTATCTGGGCGAAATTCAGGGGAAGGGAGCTTTGACCGTTCGCACCTCAATTATCGGAAGAGAGCTGAAAACTACTAATGGGCTTTTAGAATGGCTCTTTAGCCAGGAGGGAAGAACCATCAAGGGGTATAAAAATGTTATCTTTGCAGGTTATACCGCTATTGGATTTGCTAAAATTATTGCCAGATGCATCAAGGAATTTACATTCTTAGAGGGAATATACCATATCGCCTCCAACCCAATCAGTAAGTTTGACTTGTTGATGAAATTTAAAAGAGCATTAAATCTTAATATTGAGATTGAGCCTTCTGAAGCTGAAAGAATTGATAGGAGCCTTGATAATACAAAATTTGTGCAAGCTACACACTACCAGGTTCCCAATTGGGATGAACTTGTGGAAGAATTTGCTTTGAAAGAATATAGCAAATATAAAAATTGGAGAAAATTATGAAAGTAATGACTATTCTCGGGACAAGACCTGAAATAATCAGGCTGAGCCTTATTATAAAAAGGTTGGATGAAGTTAGGATAAAAAATATCGTTGTCTATACCGGTCAGAATTATCACCCCCGACTTTCTACAATCTTTTTTAAAGAACTGAAAATAAGAAAGCCTGATATCTACCTTAATGTAAAGGAAAAAAGAGTAGGGAGTCAGATAGCCAGGATAATTGAAAGAAGCGAAGAGGTTCTTCTAAAAGAGAAACCTGACTTACTTCTGGTATTAGGGGATACCAACAGCGGACTTTCCTCAATTGCTGCTACCAGACATTTCATTCCTATTTTGCATATGGAGGCGGGCAACCGATGTTTCGATTGGCGCGTTCCGGAAGAGAAAAATCGCAAAATCATAGACCATATTAGTGACTGGTTATTCCCTTATACCGCCAACTCACGGGAAAATCTAATTCGGGAGGGTATAGCTCCCACAAAGATAATCGTCAGCGGAAACCCCATTAGCGAAATTTTAAGATACTACCAGGACAGTTTTGAAAAGAGTAAGATATTAGAAAAACTAAAACTTAAAGCAAAAAACTATTTTCTAATAACGGTACATCGGGAAGAAAATGTTGATAACCCCCTTAACCTTGAAAACGTTCTTCAGGGAATAAGATTGGTTAGCCGGAAATATAAGAAAAGGCTAATTTGGAGTGTTCATCCCAGAACTAAAAAGAAACTGGAAGAATTACCTTCTCAATCCAGAGAAATAGGTGAATTCTGCCTGCCTTTTGGATTTTATGACTTCTTAAAGTTAGAGAAAAATGCCTTAGGTGTTATTACTGATAGTGGCACTGTCCAGGAGGAATGTTCTCTTTTCCATGTGCCCACGGCAACGGTCAGGAATTCCACTGAGCGTCCTGAAACGGTAGAATGTGGCTCTAACATAGTCACCGGTACCGAGGACCCATACCGGATATTATCCTGTGTAGATATTATGATAAAATCTTCCCGAAATTGGGTTTCTCCCTATGAAGATGACTTTAATGTCTCGGAAAAGATAGTTAAATTTATAGTGAATTGTAAGCTAAGGTAAGAAGACGTTAATTAGACATTAGCATGAATACTAAATTCAGGAAAATAACTTTTATTATTGTTGACATTGTCCTGGTTAATGTTGCTCTTCTCCTGGCGACTTTGATTAGATGTAAGGGGCATTTCCTGCCTTTACCGATAGAGAAGATAATAGGGATTCATCTGATTTCTACCTTTATCTGGCTTATTTCTTTTTATCTTTGTGGATTATACAATTATGCCAGATATTCTTTTTTCTATATTTTCTGGGCAGTTCTTTTAGGTTGGGTGGGAATTATTGTAACCGTATTTTTTGTGCGTGAGTATATCTTTTCTCGGGGAGTAATTATATGCTCCTTGCCCCTGAATCTTCTATTTATTGGGGGGTGGCGAGGCAGCATCAGAAGAATTCAGCAATTAAGACAACGGAAGAAAAAAGGTAAAATTAGAACATTGATTGTAGGTACCGGGGCTGAAGCAAAAAATATTCTTGATGAGTTGCAAAAGTCTCCATTGAATTATGAAATTGTCGGTCTCCTTGGTGAGAGAACCAAGGATAAGAATATTTACGGTCTGCCTGTTTTGGGCAGAGAAAAAGATGTTCTCATGATTATCAAAGAGGAAAGAATAGAGGAAGTCATTCTTGCCCTTCCTTCTTTGGATATGGAAATCTGGAATCTCGTTAGCCGGTGCAATGAACTGGATATAAGAATTAAAGCGGTATTAGAGCTATACGATAGACTGGTGGGCAAGGTAAAGATTGATTATGTGGAGGGAATTCCTTTGTTTGAAATCGGTCAAGGACCTTTTCCCAATCCCTATCAATTGGTAAAGAGAGCAATAGATGTTGTTATTTCTCTTGTAGGGCTCCTGTTGCTTTCTCCGCTAATCTTGATTATTTCCCTTTTGATAAAGTTGACCTCTCCCGGCTCAGTCTTTTATCGCCAGGAAAGGGTGGGTTTAGATAGAAAGCACTTCACACTTTACAAATTTCGCTCGATGGTTATGGATGCAGAGAAGGATACCGGGCCTATCTGGGCAAGGGAAAAGGATGGTCGGGTTACCCGGATAGGAAGGATGTTGCGTCGGAGAAGCCTGGATGAAATTCCCCAGTTATGGAATATCTTAAAAGGTGAAATGAGTCTGATTGGTCCCCGGCCGGAGAGAAGATTTTTTATAGAAAAACATGGGGAATTACAGGGTAAAAGGCTCAATGTCAGACCAGGCATTACAGGCTTAGCTCAGATAAATGGCCGCTATAATCTCACTCCCCGCCAGAAGGCAAAATATGATTATCTCTATCTAAAGAGCCAATCCTTTATCTTAGACCTGAAGATTCTCTTTAAGACAATATGGATAGTCTTGCGAGGGTATGGAGTTAGATAGAGAGGTCATCACGAATAGGATTCTGTGGCAAGTGCCATCCTGCCAAAGCCAGTCTATCGCAGAGCAATTAATTGGCTCAGGCAATAAAGTATAAAAATCCTTGACTTTCTACCCAGTATGTGTTAAGTTATAACGAACTTATTACATTAATTGTAATAAGTTAGGGGATAATATGTTTAGCCGAAGGATTATTAATTATTTGATTGACTGGAAGGATAGAGAAACTAGGAAACCTTTAATTCTCCGAGGAGCGAGGCAGGTTGGAAAGACATCGGCTGTTTTGATGTTTGCCCGGAAATATTTTAAAAATGTAGTTTATTTGAATCTGGAAAAATCTGAACATTCAACTCTTTTTAGAGAAGAACTTTCCCTGGAAGACTTTGAGAAGATTATTCAAATTAAGTTCCATCAAAGAATTATTCCCGGAGAAACATTGATTTTTATCGATGAGATTCAAAATTCCCCTTCCTTAATTAAACTTTTAAGGTTTTTCTATGAGGAGAGGCCAGATATTCACGTTATTGGAGCAGGCTCTTTACTTCAGGCAAAGATTGAAAGAGAAGGACTATCCTTGCCTGTAGGGAGGGTAGAGTATGCATACCTTTATCCTCTGGATTTTTTTGAATATTTAGAGGCGAAGAAAGAAACTGAACTTTTACATTTTTTAAGAAATGTCTCTGTACGGGAACACATTCCTCAAGGTATTCATGAGCTTGCTTTAAAACTTTTTTACGAGTATACAATGGTTGGGGGGATGCCGGAGATAGTAAAACTATTTTTAGAAAAAAAGAGCCTTGAAGAACTTAAGAATATCTATTCATCCCTTTTTACCGGTTATGCTGAAGATGTTTACAAATATTCCTCTTTAGCCAACGCCAAATATTTAACCTACGTTATTGAAAAAGGACCTCTTTTTGCCGGGACCAATATTACTTATGAAAAATTTGGGGGTTCAAACTTTAGAAGCAGAGAAATGGGGGCGACGTTTGATATCTTAGAAAAGGTAATGCTTCTTTATCAGGTTCAAGCAACAAAATCCAGAGAACTTCCTTTAATCCCACAGAGAAAAAGGCCTAAAAAACTTTTATTTTTAGATGTCGGTTTAGTAAACTATCAAATGGGAATTCAAGAAGACTTTTTAAATCTTGGTGACCTTGATGATTTTTATAGAGGGAGAATTGCTGAACAGGTAGTTGGGCAGAATATTTTAGCTCAGTTTATAGATTCCTCTCCACGAGTTTTTTATTGGGCAAGGGAAAAGCCCAAAGGATCTGCCGAGGTTGATTTTTGTTTAAATAAAAAGGGGAGGATTTTAGGAATAGAAGCAAAATCGGGAAGGTCCAAAAAATTAAAATCCCTTTTTAGTTTTGGCAGTTTGGTAAAAGATAATCACCTTGTTCGGGTATATAGCGGAGAGTTAAGAAGAGAGAGGGTTAAAATTAATGATAAAGGTTTTAGTTTAATTTCCCTTCCTTTCTATTTAGTGCCGCGAATTTTAGAGGAGTTTGGTTGAAAGTTGCTCAATTCAGGCAATGAAGGAGGTTAATTATTAAGCTTTTATTCTTCATCATCACCTATCTTTTCTCCGGGTTTATTCTCAGCACCTTCTTTAAGACGATTTTAAAGAAATATAAAGAGATAATAAGTCCGGGAGAAATTTATATCCTTGGCTTTGGGTTGGGGCCAATAGTTATCTCTTTGATTCTCTGTCTTCTATTCCTATTTTTACCCAATAAAGCGAATCTATTCTATATTCTTATTGTCAGCGTTATTTTTCTCTTAATACTTTTTATTGGCAGAAAAGATATTCTTAAGGGAAAGGAATTTTTAGAATGGCTTAAAGGAATAAGGAATATAGAGAAGGACATTGTCTTGATTGTTGCTATCGTCTCCATCGTAATGCTCTATATCTTTATCCAGGGGATTAACTTTCCGATTGTTGCCAATGATGCTTCAATCTATGCTTTTAATGGCAAGCATCTTTGCCAGGAAAGAAACCTTGCCAATTACCCAATGGTAATCAATAAAAAAACCGGAGCCTCTCTTCCAGTTCATCATCCCCCAGGACTCCCTTTGATGTATACCTGGTTCTATCTACTGCAAGGGGATACCGATTCCGATATATTACCCCGAACTGTAGCTCCAATGTATGCTTTATATCTAATCATTCTATTGTGGATTATCCTGAGAACAAGAAAAAATAAATACTGTAGCGCCTTCGGGATTCTATTGATGGCTTTAACCCCCCTGTTTATTCAACAGTCATCCGGTAATACAGTTGATCCGGTAAGAATCTTTCTTATTTTCCTTTCTTTAATCTGCTTAGTTAGATTCATAGAATCTGAATCATTTATTCTGTTTTTGCTTACCGGTATAATTACTGGTTCTTGCATATATATACATTCGGGGAGCGTTTTAGCTGTGGCAGTGATAATCGCTCTTTATCTATTACTTTATTTCTTGTTCTCCGGGAAAAGTATTAAGAGGAGATTATTCTTTACATTTTTGCTTGTGCTTGTAATTGGAGGCGGTATATATGGGGCTAAACATACCAGATTGGGTCATACTATTGAACCCGCTTATCTTTCTCTTTCTGCCCTTAAACCTCCTGAACCCTCGCATTTCGTAAAAATAGCCCACTTTGGCAAGAGAAGAGCTGAAATTAGCCGAGAACCGGGGAGACGGCTAAAAAGGATTTTTTACGAAAGATGTCAGGTGTTTTCAACACCAAAGTTTTTTGGTCTTTCCTACTATATTTTTTTGCTCGCTCTTTTTTATTGGATAAGGTATATTCATAAAAAAAGATTGGACATCATTTTACTCCTGGGGGCTATTCTTTATGGAGTTCCGGTAATCTATAAGTACTGGATTAACAACCGCTATATCTTCACCATCCATCCCGTAATCGCCTATTTTGGAGGTTTAGCAATAGGTTCAGTCTATGGCCGGCTAAGAAACAATAGGTTACGGAGGTTATGGCCGGTAGTTTTAGTTCCTTTAATTGTCATCATTGGGTGGCATGCCCCTAATTCCATGTTTAACGAAAATTATGTAAAATTTGGGCCCATTAAGAAAGTAGCAAAATATATGTTTGCCAACCAAAAGGAGAAGTTCCGCAATTCAAATGAGATTCTCCAGGCAATTGAATTTATTAACACGCAAACCCCCGGGGATTCTATTGTCTTAATGTTTAGACGTGCGGAATACTTTTACCATAGCGAAAGGAAGGGAATCTGGTATTGTGACCAGAGACTGAAAGCGTTTTATAGGTTACGTAATACAGAAAAAGCATATCGGTATCTATTAAATTTAGGTATAGATTACATTATGGTTGATCCCCGTTATGAGCAATGTCGCGCTTTTGAAGGGTCAGAACTTAAAAATATCCTAAAGGATGAAAAAATGTCCAAATTAGTATACGAAAATTGGGCAATGGTCTACGAAATTAAAAATGAAACCGACATTTAAGGGTATTTCTCAGACTTTCGTTACGGAAACAATAGTTTTGGCAGGTTTCATCTTTATTTACCGCTTGATCGCCAAAAATTTTGGTCCCGAAGGGGTGGGGGAGTATTCCCTAATCAGAAGAGTGGTTAGTTTTATTCAACCTTTATTGATTTTAGGTTTAGGGATAGGGCTGCCGAGATATATTGCGATGAGTAGGGATAAAGACCAAAGAATTTCATATATAAAAGCAGGCTTTTTAGTTATAACAGTTTTTACATCACTTTTTTTGATTGTTATAAATCTATTCAGAGTCTATTTTGCCAGAACATTCTTTGGCAATATTGCTTATACCGATCTGGTTCTGCCTTTTTCATTTCTTCTGATGGGCTTAGTTTTACACATTTTAATCTATTCCTATTTTCGCGGACGATTATTTGTAAAAACCTTTAATTCTCTCCAAGTAATAAATTTATCTTTGGTCCCGATTATTATTCTTATTTTTTTCAGAAATATTACGATCTCAAAGTTAATAATTTTAGTAGGCAGTAACACTTTTATAATTGCTTTTCTTTTTTCTTTACCCTTTATTAAAGACCTCTTTGCTCCTCTTAAAAAACTACAACTTAAAAATTCATTAAAGGAACTGTTTCGTTATAGTCTACCTCGCGTTCCCGGTGATTTTGCTCTTGCCGGTCTTTTTTCCTTAGGTCCCATCTTTGCGGCCCATTTTACCCCTATTGAAGAGGTAGGTTATCTTTCCGTAAGCCAGAGCCTGTTGATTGGAATGTGTGGAATGGTTGCTCCAATAGGCATAATTCTTCTTCCCAGGGTCAGTCTTTTAATCGCTCAAGGGGAGCAAGAAACAATAAAGAAAAATTTGGATTTGTTTATTGCTGCTATTTTCCAGTGTTCCATCTTTGTGTGTGCTCAACTGATAATATTCACCGAGAGCATCATAAAGTACTGGTTGGGTCCTGAATTCTCTGGCGCTATTCCCGTAATGCGTATCGCCCTCCTTTCCACAATTTTTTATACTTTCTATATCGGGATGAGAACTATTTTGGATGCCACAAAAGTTAAACCTCTAAATACAATAAACATTTCTATCTCCCTGGGTACTTTTTTGTTAATTGCCGGAATGCTATTGTTCATCTTTAAGTTCTTTACCCCGGTTATTAGTTTAAGCATCGCCTTTAGTTCGGGATTAATGTCTTTGGGAATTTTAACCTATATTTCCCTGAGAAAGATATATCCGGAAAACCTGAAAAAGGATTTGAAACATTTCGGGATAGCTACGGTTATTAATCTTTTATTAGCAGGCATCGCGATGTCAACAAAGCCCTTTATAACTTCAAAACTTTACTACTTGATTATCTTTGAAATTTTCTTGGGAATAGTTTACTTATCAATTCTATGGTTACTGAAAATGGATTGGCTGAGACAAATCCCTGAAAGAATGTTAATAAAATGATTTTAGTAATAATTTTTGCCATATTCCTTATTCCTACCAAATACACAGCCTTATCTGAGAGGTTGCATTTGCCATCCTTTCTAAATCCAGTATTCTGGTTGTTCGCCATTATTTTCACGGTGATTATTATCAATATTCTAATAAGGCAAAAAGTTCCTAAAGTTCCCAAAAGGCTTCTTCTCCCATATATTGGTTTTGAAGGTTTGATGCTCTTAAGCCTTACCTACACGCCAAATTTAATATACGGGGTAGCTAAGTGTCTTGAGTTTATTACCTATACTACCTTCGCATGTTTTGCTCCTTTTTTCCTATTTCGGAGTAAATTCATCCTTGAGCGATTTTTTTATACATTAATTGCGATGGGCATCTTCCTCGCGATGGCTGTCTTTATTACTAACCCTCCGTATCTTTCCTCCCCGATTAAATTCCACACCGTATTTGGCACTAATTACTTAGCAATCCAGCAGATTGTGGGAATGGGGGCCTTAGTAATCCTTTATTACTCCTTATTTAAAAATCGCTCCAGAAAACAGGTAGGTCGGCTTATCCTCCTATTAATAATGCTTATTGGCGCTCTTTTTTATGCAGGAGGCAAGGGCGCTGTTCTCAGCTTTTTCATCACAATAATTTTTATGTCAATCGCCTCTATTAAATTTGAGAATAAGTTTAAAAAGATATTAATCAATAAGCGGATATTAATTTTTTCCTTTTTGGTGATTTTTGCCGGAGGTTCATTATTATTTTCGAGAATGAGTAAGGCTTTTCTTGCGCGCACCAAGTTTTTATTATTGGCTGGGTCCTATGCTCAGGTAGAAAGGTTAGAAAATGCAAAGGTTGCTTTAGAATTAGCTTATTGCCATCCTCTCTCTGGAGTAGGAGTAGGTGGATTTAGTGATTTTTCTATTCAGATGAAGGATATAGAAAGATTTAAATACCCGCATAATATATTTTTAGAGGTTATTTCTGAATTGGGCCTGATTGGTTTCATATTTTTTGTTCTGATAATCGCCTTTGCTTTTAAACAGCTTCTTTATTTACAAAGCAAATATCGACATTCAGAGTTATATCCCTTGCCCAATGTAATTCTTGGCCTCTTTATCTTTTCTTTCTTAAATTCTTTAGCTTCGGGTGATATCAATAACCATTTACTTTTTGCCTGGATTGGCAGCGCATATGCCATTGAACAGGTTTTAAAATCAAATTTTGACATTTAAAGTTGCTGCGAGGATTGTCTGGAAGTGTAATCTATTCGCATATTTGCTACTAAAGTAGGCTGATAGTATAATGTCGCAATTCCCTACTAAAGATGGTATAATTAATTAGTAGCGGAATTTATTTCGAATATTATAGAATTATATGAAGAAAATTTCAGAAAACCCAGAAAAGGAAATTAAGAATATTATCTTTCAGTTTTTGGACCCTAAGGAATATCAAGTTTTCATTTTTGGCTCAAGGGTTACTGGAAAAGCACAAAAATATAGCGATTACGATGTAGGAATTCGGGGCAAAAAATCTTTACCTTCCAAGATTAAAGTTTTGATTGAAGAAGCATTGGAAGAATCTGATTTGCCTTACAAGGTTGATATTATTGATTTTTCTTTGGTCTCTCCCAACTTTAAAAAAGTGGCTTTATCAAAAATTAAAAAATTATGACTAAGTCAGAAAGTTTGATTAAAGATCTCAAAAAGGCTAATCAAAGATTAAAAGAAGCAACTGAAGCTAAACCGACAAGGATGAATAGAGATGCAACCATTCAAAGATTTGAATTCACTTTTGAACTTGCCTGGAAGACAATTCAAGAATATGTCCGAGACCAGGGTCTTGATTGCAAAAGTCCTAAAAATTGTATTCGAGAAGGAGGTCGGCTGGAATTAATCGAGAATGTCGAAAAATGGTTTAAGTTTTTAGATAATAGAAACCTTATTGCTCACACCTATAATGAGAAATTAGCCAACAAAGTTTATCGTAAGGCCTTGAAGTTTCCCCAGGAAATAGATGGTTTATTGGAAAGCCTTGGTTAGACTGACCGTACCCTTCCAACAGAGCCGGCAACCCTTTTCTAAATAAGAAGAAAGGTTTTAGCTAATATTTAAATGGACAATTTACCTTTGGTTTCAATAATTATTCCCTGCCGCAATGAGGAAAAATTCATTGAGAAATGTCTTGATTCCATTGTCTTACAGGATTATCCCAAGGAGAGCTTAGAGGTTTTGGTTGTCGATGGGATGAGTGGGGATGGGACAAGAGATATTATAAGAAGCTATGCGCAAGAGCATTCCTTTATCGGGCTTCTGGATAACCCAAAGAAAATCACTCCTTGTGGATTAAATACAGGCATTAAAAATGCAAAGGGAGAAATTATTTTATGGATGAGTGCCCACAACAGATATAAGAAGGATTATATATCAAAATGCATTAAGTATCAGAAAGAATATAATGCCGATAATGTGGGTGGGAGGATGGTAACTCTACCCAGGAATGACACCTTTATCGGCAAAGCTATAGTTAATGTCTTATCTCATCCTTTTGGCGTTGGCAATTCCATTTTCAGAATAGGCGCAAAGAAACCGAGATGGGTGGATACCGTGTTTGGTGGCTGCTATAAAAAAGAGGTTTTTGATAAAATTGGGCTTTTCAACGAGAATCTTGCCCGAGGTCAGGATATGGAATTTAATTTAAGGTTAAAAAGAGCGGGACTGAAAACTTTATTAGTCCCTGAGATTGTAAGTTATTATTATGCCCGCTCTGACTTTAAGTCATTTTATAAGTATAATTTTGTAAATGGGTTCTGGGCTATTCTTCCTTTTAAATTTACCAAGATAATGCCTGTTTCCTTAAGGCATTTGATTCCTTTTATATTTGTTCTTAGTTTAATGGGGAGTGGAATTCTCTCCTTCTTTCTTCCTCTCTTTCGCCGGATATTTTTGCTTATTGTTGGTCTATATTTCTTGACCAATATCTATTTTTCCCTTAAAATTGCCTTAAAAAAGAAAAATATAAAATACCTGTTTATGATGCCGATAGTATTTGCATCACTTCATACAGGATATGGTTTAGGTTCAATCTGGGGGGCGATAAAATTGTTGTTGCCGGGCAAAAAGAAGGATTAAGATAAAAAATTGTCTCTAGAGGAATTTTGTGGTAAAATTTATAATGGAGGTGAGGGTTAATGGGCAATAAAACAGTAAATATTCCAGTAAGAACTATTCATAAACTTCAAGAGGTTTTAACAGAATTAGAAAAGGCAATTTCTCCCTATAAAGCCAAATTTCTGGCAAGAATGTATCGAGCCAGAGCCTCTGATTTGGAGGGAAAGGGAAAGAATTTGCCAGAAATTAAAAAACGATTCGGGAAGGATTGATGGGCTCTCGCTATGAAGTTATTTTTCTCCCCGAGGCAGAGGAAGACTTAGAAGATTTAGATCCTTCCATCCGTAAAAGGTGTTTAACCAAAATCGAATGGTTATCTTTGCATCCTGAAGTTCTCGGCAAGAAACCTCTCCAAAGTTTACCATCTTCCCTAAAAGGTCTTAACAGTTATGTAGTCGGTAATTGGCGAATTCTTTATTGGGTATACCCATCGCAAAAGTGCATCAAAATATATGGCATTCAGCATCGTTCTTCCATATACAAACATCTTTAATGTTAAAGCGATTGTTTGATATTGTTTTTTCTTTTATCGGGCTTGTAGTTCTATCTCCCCTTTTTCTTCTTGTCTCCATTTTAATAAAGTTAGATTCGAAGGGTCCAGTCTTTTATCGGGGAGTAAGGATTGGCAGATTTGGTAAATCATTCAGGATATATAAATTCAGAACGCTGGTGGCCAATGCCGATAAGATTGGGGGTCCTTCTACCGCTGATGATGACCCAAGAATTACTAAAATTGGCAGACTTATCAGAAAGTATAAATTGGATGAATTCCCCCAACTTATTAATGTCCTTTTTGGCAAGATGAGCCTTGTGGGTCCCAGGCCTCAAGTTCCGGAGGATGTTGCGCTCTATACCAAAGAGGAAAGGGCTATTCTGAATGTGCTCCCCGGGATAACGGACTACGCATCGATCAAGTTCAGTAACGAGGGAAAAATCCTTCGTGGCAGTACCGATACGGATAAGGTCTATGTAGAAAAGATAAGGTCTGAAAAACTCAGGCTTGAGCTGGTATATGCCAGAAATCACTCGCTTGGGATTGATTTCAAAATCCTGTTGAAAACTTTAAGAACCCTGTTTGATAGAGGAAGAGACTGATGGCTCAGTTATATAAAGAGGAAATTAATGAGTATAGAGAGATTGCTAAGCAAATTAGAAGAGAAATACTTAGTATGGCCTATAAATCAAAAAGCCCGCATATTGGATCATCCCTTTCTATCGTTGAGATATTGGTAGCATTATACTTCAAGTGTCTTTCGATTTCCCCCGATGCGCCTCAGGATGAAGGTAGAGACAGGTTCATTTTAAGCAAGGGGCATGGCTGCCCGGCATTATATGCTACCCTTGCCTATAGAGGAGTCTTTAGCAAAGAGATTTTATCTGGATTTGCTGTCAATGGAGGTACGTTAGAGCAACATCCAAGTCGTGATATTAAGCGAGGGATTGAGGTTTCCACCGGTTCTTTGGGCCATGGGCTTTCAATCGGCGTGGGAATGGCTCTTGCCGCAAAGTATAACAGAGCAAACTATAGAGTAATTGCGCTTTTAAGTGACGGAGAAATGAACGAGGGCTCAGTTTGGGAAGCGGCGATGTTCGCTGCTCACCATAAACTTGACAACCTGATTGCAATCGTTGACTATAATGAGCTTCAAGCATTAGGGAGAACAAATGAGGTGGTCAATTTAGAACCACTTGCTGGGAAATGGCATTCCTTTGGATGGGGGGTCCAGGAAATTGATGGACATAGTTTCAAAGAGATCATAAATATTTTTCAAAAAATTCCATTTCGGCAACAAAAACCAAGTGTTATTATCGCTCATACTATAAAAGGGAAAGGCGTCTCGTTTATGGAGGGCAAACTTCTCTGGCATTACCGACATCCAGATGACGAAGAATACAAAAGAGCATTAGAGGAGCTTTCTCGATAGAACATATGAGAACTACTTTCATAAAGACACTGGAAAAGGTCGCCGCGCGCGATGATAGTATCTTTTTGCTTACAGCAGATTTAGGCTTCAAATTATTTGATAGATTTAGGGACGCCTATTCTGAAAGATTCATAAATGTTGGCGTTGCCGAAGCAAATATGATCGGTATTGCCGCAGGATTGGCCCTATCAGGGAAAAATGTTTATTGCTATTCGATCGCTCCATTTTTGACGATGCGCTGTCTTGAACAGATTCGAATTGACCTCTGCTATCAAAACCTCAATGTAAAGTTGTTGGGCATTGGCGGAGGATTGGTTTATGGCCTCGAAGGTACAACCCATCACGCAGTGGAGGATCTGGCCATTATGCGCTCATTGCCTAATATGACAGTGGTTGCTCCCGGGGATAAACGAGAAGCCGAAGCTTTAGCAAACGAATCGGTTCGGTACCAGGGTCCGATCTATATCCGGCTAAGCAAAGAGGGGGGAATCCAGGTTCATAAAACTACTCCCGGTCTTAAGATTGGCAAAGGATTCATTGTTAAGGAAGGAGCCGGTCTCACCATTATTACTGCCGGCAACCTTCTCTTTACCTCAAAATCGGTCTCGGATATCCTGGAAAGCAAAAATGTAAAGACGACATTAATCAGCATGCATACAATAAAGCCTTTAGATATCAAACTTCTTGAAAGATGCCTCAAGACGAGTAAGGCAATATTTACCATAGAGGAACATAGTATTGTTGGAGGACTGGGTTCGGCGGTTGCCGAAGTTTTATTGGAGTTAGGTTACAAAGGAATATTTCGTCGCTTCGGACTTCCGGATAGGTATGGACCATATATTGGAAAAACCGAATATCTCCGTAAGAAATATCGCCTCACTCCAAAAGCGATTGCAAATTCCATTTTAAGAGTTTTAAATTACAAATAGCGAGGAGGGTTATGATATGAAATCCAAGATTAAGCCCGAAGGTGGTCTTAGGACAAAAGCGGAAAGAGAAGTGGGTAAAAAACTGGAAAGGATTTTTCTTGATTGCCCCGAGAGCATCGAGGCAAAGTTGGAAAACTTTACAAAATATGTAAAACGGCAAAAAGTCACACGTTTTTTAGCGCTATACGAAATTTTTAAAAAAGTTTTACCCATTAAAGGCTCGATCATCGAGTGCGGTGTCTATCGAGGTTTTGGACTTATGGCCTGGGCCCAGATGAGCGCTGTTTTGGAACCAGCAAATCTAACCAGGCGAATATATGGATTTGATACCTTCGAGGGGTTCTCTTCGGTGACAAAAGAAGACAAAAGCAAACATTGTCAGGTAAAACCCGGCGGTCTTTCTTCTAATTCATTTAATGAGTTGAACAAGTTAATCAAAGCGTATGATTCAAACAGGTTTTTGGGTCATATAAGCAAGGTTCAATTAATAAAGGGGAATGCCACCAAAACCATTCCAGAATTTATTAAAAATAACAAACACCTTGTTGTAAGTCTGTTATTTTTAGATTTTGATTTATTTGAACCAACCAGGGTCGCAATTGAAAACTTCTACCCCAGGATGCCAAAAGGCTCAATCATCGCCTTTGATGAATTAGATAACCCTATTTGGCCAGGGGAGTCGATGGCTCTTCTTAAAACGATAGGGATAAACAGGTTAAAAATAGAGAGGATTGAATTTGATCCCTATATCGGTTATGCCGTTATCAATTAAAAGAACTTAAATAATATGACTTATAAAGTTCCTTTTGTGAATTATCCCGCCCACTATCGGAGTATGGAAAGGGAAATAGATACGGTTATAAAGGAGGTTCTGTCTAAGGGAGACCTGATTCTCCGTTCCGATGTACGGGATTTTGAAGATAATATGGCCAATTTTCTGGAAGTAAAGTATGCAGTGGGTGTTAACAGCTGCACCGATGCGATGACACTTTCTTTAGTAGCTGCCGGAATAAAAAGGAATGATGAAGTTATCACCGTCGCCCATACCTTTGTGGCTACAATATCGGCTATTGTCCATTGTGGTGCTACCCCTGTTCTAATAGATGTTGGAGAAGATTTTAATATGGATATGGAAAAATTAGAGCCGGCCATAACCCCTAAAACAAGGGCGATTATCCCGGTTCATCTTAATGGTCATCTTTGTGATATGGAAAGGTTAGTCTCTATTGCAAATAAGCATAATTTAATCGTGATCGAGGATTCGGCTCAGGCGTTAGGTGCAACATTTAATAAAAAAAAGGGAGGGGCATTTGGCCTGGCTGGCTGTTTTAGTTTCTACCCCGCAAAAATTCTGGGAGCAGCAGGAGATGCCGGACTGGTATCTACGAACGACAAAAATTTTGCAGAAAAAATTCGCCTTCTTAGAGATCATGGGCGGCGAGGCAAAAATGAGATAGCCTGCTATGGTTTCACCAGTCGTTTAGACAACCTTCAGGCAGCTATCCTCAATATTAAGTTAAAATATGTGCCAAATTGGATTCAAAGAAGACGGGAAATCGTTGACCTTTACAACGAGGGGCTTTCTAACGTCCCCGGCATAAAACTACCGCCTCCACCAAATTCCGATACTCGATTCTTCGATGTGTATCAAAATTATGTTTTGAGGGTTTCTAAAAGAGACACCCTCGCCTTACATTTAAAGGAGAGGGGAATTGAAACTATAATTTCAAACCCTATACCCCTCCACCATCAGAAGGCTTTGGGGCTTTTGCATTTCAATCTTCCAAACACTGAGCAATTTGCAAAAAAGGTTATCTCTCTTCCAAATGTGCCCGAGCTAACTGACGAACAGATTGAATATGTAATCCAATCAATTCGTAGTTTATATACGGAATAATATGAGAACCGATTATTCTACAGTAACAGAAATACCGGGAAGCAAGATAACAGGCGAGCAATTAACCAGAATTTATCAACGTTATTTCTTTGCTGCGCAATTCTGTCAGGGAAAGGATGTATTGGAGGTTGCCTGTGGGGCGGGAATAGGGTTGGGTTATCTGGCAAAATTTGCAAAAAGGGTGGTTGCTGGGGATATTGATAAAAACATTTTAAGATATGCCCAGGAGCATTATCAAGGAAGAGACAATATTGAACTTCAATTGCTTGATGCTCATCAGTTACCTTTTGAAAATGGTAGCTTTGACGTGGTACTCTTGTATGAGGCAATCTACTATCTTGCTCAACCCAAAAAATTTGTTGAGGAAGCCCATCGGGTGCTAAGAGAAGACGGAACACTTATCACCTGTACAGTAAACAAGGATTGGTCCGATTTTAACACTTCTCCATTCAGCACTAAATATTTTTCTGCTTCCGAGCTCTTTTTGTTGCTTAATCGGAGGTTTTCCAAGGTAGAGATTTATGGAGCATTCCCTACCTCTGCCAATTCAATAAAGGACAAGATAATATCTTCAATCAAGAGAACTGCCGTCACCCTTCACCTGATGCCAAAAACGATGAAAGGTAAAGAGTTTCTTAAAAGAATCTTCTTTGGTCAACTATTGAGACTGCCCGCAGAAATAAAGGAGAAAATGACCGAATATTCTTTTCCTCTTCCCATTTCACCTACCTCCCCTAATCCTTGCTATAAGATCTTGTTTGCTGTAGCTCGGCCCCACTGAGAATCTTCTTTACTTTTGACCATAAAACTGGTAAAATGATGATGATGAAAAAGGGAATTTTTTTTCTATTAATCGCCGATATCATCCTTATTTATTCGGCAACAATCTTAGCCTTCTGTATCCGCTTTCCTGACTTTCTGACCACACCTAACTTTCAGGCATACCAACCGATTGCTGTCTTTCTTGTAGTCATTAAACTTATTGTTTATTTGCTCTTTGGTCTCTACGGTGGAATCTGGAGGTACGCCAGCATTAATGAAGCCTTCTCTATATTTAAGGCAGTAACTGTAGCCTCCTTAGCAACGATCGGTTTTGTCTTCTTTGTCCGGGTTCTTTCCTTTCCCCGTTCAGTCCTTCTGCTTGATTGGTTTTTCAATCTCCTTTTTATCGGTGGGGTAAGGTTTGCTCTCCGGTTGCGTAAAGAATTTCGAAAGCGTCAAGTGGCTCCCAACAAGCGGTTACTCATTATGGGAGCCGGCGATGCCGGGGAGATGGTCTTGCGTGAGATTCAGAAACACCCCGAGTTAGGTTATAAGGTTGTAGGCTTTATCGATGATGACTTAAAAAAGGTGGGAAGAAGAATCCATAATTTAGGGGTTTTAGGAACAAGAAGGGAAATTGCCAGAATCGTTTCCCAGAAGAATGTTAATGAAATTGTTATCGCCATCCCTTCTGCCTCGGGGAAGACGATTAGAGAAATTGTCAGTTATTGCGAAAGGACAAGGGCAAAGTTAAAGATTCTACCCGGAATGTATAAGGTCATTAAGGGAGATGTGACTATCTCCCAGATCAGGGAGGTAAAACCAGAGGATCTTTTGGGCAGAGAGACGATTGAGATAAACTTAGAGGAGATCTCTCAATATTTAAGGGATAAATCTGTACTTGTCACCGGAGCAGCCGGCTCCATCGGTTGCGAACTTTCCCGTCAAGTTATGAAATTTAACCCTAAGAAACTTCTCCTTTTGGATAATAATGAAAACGAGACCTATTTCCTGCAGATGGAGTTAAAGAAAAAGGAACATTCATTCCCGATCATTTTTCTTGTCAATGATATCAAAGAGAAGCAAGTCTTAGAGGCGATCTGGAAAGAGCACCAGCCAGAGGTAGTTTTCCACGCCGCCGCACACAAGCATGTTCCCTTGATGGAGGAAAATGTTGTTGGGGCAGTGAGAAATAACGTCCTGGGAACAAAAAATTTAATGGAGGCAGCAAAAAAAACGGAGAGGTTCATTCTTATCTCCACCGATAAGGCGGTGAATCCAAAAAGTATTATGGGGGCAACCAAAAGAATTACTGAATTAATGATGCAACTCTCTACAAATGAAACAAAATTCTGTGCGGTGAGATTCGGCAATGTCCTGGGAAGTAAAGGAAGTGTAATTCCCCTCTTTAAAAAACAGATTGCCGAAGGTGGTCCGGTAACCGTAACCCATCCGGAAATAAAGCGCTACTTTATGAGTGCCCGGGAGGCGGTCAGCCTCATCATTCAGGCCGGAGCAATGAGTAAAGGTGGGGAGGTCTTTATTCTCGATATGGGAGAGCCGATAAAGATTATTGATTTAGCAAAAGACCTCATCACCCTCTCTGGTCTTCAACCGGAGACCGATATTCCTGTTAAGATTATTGGTCTTCGTCCGGGAGAGAAGCTCAACGAGGAACTACTGACCGCCGAGGAGGGTATAAAAGCTACCAAGCATAAGAAGATCTTTGTTGCCAGACCGGATACTGTTAATCCAGAAGAGTTACTAAAAGACCTCGATGATTTAGAAAGACTTACTCTCTCCGGAGAAAGAGATTCGATCGTCAAAAGGCTTCAGAAGATGAGGGTATTGCGAGGAGATGAATGAATGCCCGAGAAAAATTGGTGAACCACTTAGAAAATATTGTAGAAATCTTTTTTCTCCTCTCGGTCTTCTGCATCCCTGCCGGTCCCGTCCTAAAGTATATCTTCCAGGGCGTTCTTCTTTTTACCTGGATTGTTAAACTTATCGTAAAAAGAGGAATAGAATTTAACCCTACCTCTCTGGATTACCCCATCCTTCTTTTCGTTATTCTTGGTTTTGCCTCTGTCGTCATAAATTATACGACATTTTATCAAGCCGGGAAGGGCTTTTCCAATCTCTTGGAATGGTTCTTTGCCTTTTACATTATCGTCCATCTTATCAGAAGAAAGGAACAGCTTAAAAGATTTACCAAGGTCTGGCTTTTCTCCGCCCTTACCGTTACCTTATATGGTATTTATCAAATTATAAGAGAACCAGGAGGTGCTGTAATCAGCTCCTTTTTCACTCTTAACTCCTATCTGGCTCAATACCTTGTCCTTATTATGCCGGTAATCCTTGCGCTCCTTCTCTTTAAAAAAACAAAAAAGGAGGGCTCCCGTCCGGTGGACGGGATGGGGAGAATCTTTTTGGGAATAATCCTTCTTTTAACCTGGTTTCTCCTTGGCTTAACTATGGAAAGAGGTCCCTGGTTAGGAATCATAGTTGGACTTCTGATGATGGGGATAGTTCTTCGGGATAAGCGCATCCTTATCGGAATCCCCCTTCTCCTTATGTTGAGCTTCTTTATCTCTCCTCCATCCATCAGAATAAGAGCCATCTCTATCTTCCAGCCACGCTGGAGTTTAGAAAGGCTTTACTGCTGGAGGTCTTGTCTCTCAATGACTAAAGACCATCCCTTCTTTGGGGTGGGATTGGGCAACTTCCGTTATGTTTACCCAAAATATATGCTCGGCGCAGCAAAGGTGAAGTTCCTGCATGCCCATAATATCTTCTTCCAGATTGCTACCGAAATGGGAATCCCGGGACTGCTTGTTTTCCTCTGGCTATTGTTTAATTTCTTTAAAGCCACCCTTTCTCACATTCAGAAAGACAAATACTTAAGAGCCCTGAATGTAGGTTTTTCCGCGGGAATCATTGCGATATTGGTCACCAGCCTTTTCCATGATATCTTTCATAGCCGGCAGATTGCCACTTTAACCTGGTATATTATCGGAATGGCGATAGCCTCTCATAAGCTGAAAGATCAAGAGACCCCCGGCGATTAAAAAGATGAAAAAGGAGATGACCTGGGTAGGATAAAGGGAAAAGAAAACCGGATTTAAGTTACCTCTGAGAAAATCTATACTATATCGAGATATGGAATAGAGGAGGAAATAGAAAATTACAATATTTCCATCTTTTGCCCAAGGAGAAAGACTCTTTTTCTGTTTGCAAAGAAAGAGCAAAATTAAAAAAATTGAAAAATTACTCAAGCTATAGTACAGTTGTGTTGGATGTCGGGATATACCGTCGAAGGGAAACCTTGCCCCCCAGAAAAAATCCGTTTCTTTGCCATAGCAGCAGCCGTTAAGGAAGCAGCCAATCCTTCCTATTGCTTGCGCCAAAGGGAGGTAGAGCCCAAAGTAATCCAATACCCTTAGGGTTGGCAGGCCTGTTCTGCGCAGAAAGAATATTGCCGCGAATAGACCAAAGATGAGGCCTCCTTGAGCCGCCATTCCTCCGTGGCGGATGGCAATGACTTCGGCAGGATGATGAAGATAGTAGGAGAAATGAACAAGGATATGCAGTAACCTTGCCCCAAAAAGCCCGATGATAACAACCAGAAAGACAATATTTAAGAGAGCTTCTTCATTCAGTCCTTCCTTTCTTCCGCGGCGTAGCACCAGGAAGCTAACCCAGAGGACTGAAAAAGCAATGACCACACCATAGGAATAGATAGCAAAATTACCAATCTTAAAGAGGACGGGATGCATTTGCTGTGAGAATTATCTGAAAGTTAATCTATCCGCATATTTGCTACAAGATTAATTTGAAAGTTAACTTTCGCATATTGCTACTGAAGTAGCCTGATAGTACAGTCTCGCAATTCCCTACTGAAGACAACTTGATTAGGAAGTAGCGGAATTTTTTATCTCATGAATTAACAGAATTATAATTCCAATTGTGATGCCACTATCGGCTAAATTAAAGATCGGCCAAACCCTGAAATCAAGGAAATCAATCACCGCCCCAAATCTTACCCGGTCGATAAGGTTTCCCAAAATTCCTCCTGTGATAAGTCCGGTTGCTATCCTTTGAGCTCGATTCCTTCTTGCTCTTCGCAAGAAAAATATAAGCATACCTATTGCTAAGAGAGATAGGACCAGATAAAATAAAAGGGGGATTTTCCCTTTGAAGAGGCCAAAGGAGATCCCAGGATTTTTAATGTAGGTAAGATACAAAAGATGAGGGATAAGCACAACCGATTGACCCTGGTATAGAGAAAGTCTGACCAAATATTTTGTCAGCTGGTCAAAAAAAAGGACAATAATCCCAACCCAAATGGACATATGGACATGGGGGTCAGGTCTCAACATTTGACAAACTTACGACACCATACTTTCTGCTTACTTTAGTAGTAATATGCGGATAGCCCCTGATTAAATCAGGGGTACTCACAGCAAATGTTTATTTGGTAAATTGTCAAATGTTGAGACCTGACCCCTCATCTTTCTTCTGGCAGGCAATGCAAAGTCTGGCATAAGGAAGAGCGCGCAGCCTCTTTTTGCCAATCTTTTTACGGCATTCCTCGCAAATCCCAAATAATTTTTTTTCAAGTTTTGCCAGAGCATTATTAATTTCTACGATCAGTTTACCTTCGGAAGAGGCAAGATCCAGGTCCAAATTTTTCTCAAAGTTATCACTGGCCAACTCAGCCAAGTGTGTTGGAATACCTGGATTCTCGCCTTCTACCTGTCTCAACTCCAAACTACCCTTCTGGAGAGCTCCAATCGCCTCTAAAATTCTAATCTTTTCCTTGATCAGCAATTTTTTGTATTTCTCCCTTTCCTTTTTATTCATTTTCCTTCCCCTCATAAATCAAAGATAATTCTTGTTTGCCAGAGATTTGGCTTTTTCTGTAATACTTTCAGGTTATGGTAAGTAGCAGCTTTTATCTCCCTTTTTGGGATTTGGCTATTTTTTTTAATCTTTCCCTTCAGGCAAAATCTATTTTTTATCTTTCCAATCTTAATTTTGAATTGAGCAAAAATTGCTTTTTCCTTCTCCGCAAGATAGAGCAGTTCGTTAAGGAAACTTACCAAAAGTTCCTCCAAGGTTTTTGCTGTAACCTTAATTTTGAATTCAATACCATAGGAATTTCCTTTGTAGGGGCTTGATTTATCAAGCCCGCGGGTCGGATGAATCCGACCCCTACACAGTTTTCCTCCCGCGATGATGCTAAACATCCCGGCTGCGCTCTCTGTAAAGAGTTCCTCCTTGCTCTTCCCTTCGATCAAAAGTCCAATATCTGCCGTATGGTCAATGACCCGAAACATTACCCTCCTCCATCAGGATAACGGAGATATCGCCAATGAAGTCCCCTTTATCTAAGTTAATCAGTTTTACGCCCTGAGTGTTTCTTCCGATGGGACGGATATCCTTCACGGGAAGGCGAATAATTATCCCTCTTGTGGTAATCAGCATAATCTCATCATCAACGCTTACACTCTTGATGCCCACAACATCTCCATTCCTCCCCTTGGTCTTGATATCAATAATTCCCTTGCCACCCCTCTTCTGTTTCCGGTAAAGTTTAACCTTGCTGCGCTTTCCAAAGCCATTGGCCGTGACGGTAAGCAGGGAATAATCTTCTTCGGCCACCTCGGCTCCTTTTACCAAATCGCCCTTGGACAGTCTAATTCCACGCACCCCTCTTGCGGTCCTCCCCATCGGCCGGACATCCTCTTCAGAAAAGTGAATCGATTTACCCTCTCTGGTGGAGAGAATAAGGTCCTTTTTTCCATCGGTAAGTTTTACCTCAATCAACTCATCATCCTTTTTCAGGGTAAGAGCGATGATTCCCCCGCGCCTTTGGTGGCTATAGGCAGAAACAGCGGTCTTCTTCACCATTCCCTTCCTGGTTGCCATCAGCAGAAACAGATTGGCAGAATATTCCTTAATGGGAATAACGGCGGTAACTACCTCCTCGGTGCTAATCTTAAGAAGATTGATGATTGCCTTTCCCTTTGACTGTCGACTGGCTTCCGGAATCTGATAGGTGGGGAGCCAGTAGACCCGGCCCTTATTGGTGAAGAATAAAAGGGTATCATGGGTAGAGGCAATAAAGAAATGCTTGATGTAGTCCTCATCCTTGGTTCTTGCCCCAATGATCCCTTTTCCTCCTCGGTGTTGCCTGCGGTAGGTATCTACCGGAACCCGTTTCACATAACCGGAGGCAGAAATCGTAATGGCAACATCCTCCTTTTTCACTAAATCAATCTCGGAAAGATCCTCTATTGCCCCAATAATCTTTGTCCTGCGCTGATCACCAAATCGCTTTTTCAAAGCCGCTAAATCATCCCTAATTACACCGGAAATCTTTTTTTCGCTGGCAAGAATAGACTTCAGTCGCTGAATCTCTTTTGTCAGTGCTTTGTGTTCCTCATCTATTTTTTCCCGCTCCAATTTAGTCAGACGAGAAAGGGGCATCGCGAGGATGCTGTCGGCCTGAATGGAAGAAAGTTTAAATGTTTTTATCAGAGAGGATTTAGCTGCTTCCACACTACTGCTCTTTTTGATGAGCTTTATCACCCGATCGATATGCAGGAGAGCAATCTTCAAACCAGCAAGGATATGGGCTCGATTCTCTGCTCTCTTCAACTCAAATTGGGTGCGCCGCCTCACCACCTCTCTTCTGTGCTCTAAATAGTGAATCAGCAGTTCCCGAAGGGGGAGTATTCTTGGTCGATTTTTGACAAGAGCGAGATTAATAATGCCAAAACTGGTGCGCAATGCGGTATGCTTATAGAGTTGATTAAGGATAACGTCGGGGTTTTCCCCTGATTTTAGTTCAATGCAGATCCTCATCCCCTCCTTATCGGACTCATCGCGGATTGTGCTGATTCCTTCAATTTTCCTTTCCTGGGCAAGTGTCGCAATATTTTCGATGAGAGCGCTCTTGTTTACTTCATAGGGGAGTTCCGTAACAATTAAAGCGGCTCTTCCCCTTTCCAACTCCTCTCCTTTTACCTTGCTCTGTAAGGTAATGATGCCCCTTCCCGTGCGGTAAGCCTCCAGGATTCCTTTTCTTCCGCAGATAAAGCCCCCGGTGGGGAAGTCCGGTCCGGACAAGACCTTCATCAATTCTTCCAGGTTGCTATCCGGTTTCTCAATCAGAAGAGTAAGGGCATCGATTACCTCATTAATGTTATGGGGAGGGATGTTGGTTGCCATGCCCACGGCAATGCCTGAACTGCCATTAAGAAGAAGATTGGGGAGGGAGGAAGGAAGAATGGTTGGCTCGGCCAATGTCCCATCGAAATTTGGCGCAAAATTGACCGTTTCCTTATCGATATCGGAGAGAAGAGAAGAGGCAACAGGGGAAAGCCTTGCTTCGGTATACCTCATTGCTGCCGGAGGGTCTCCATCAACCGAGCCAAAATTTCCCTGACCATCAATAAGAGGGTATCTCAAGGAAAAATCCTGACACATCCGGGTAATGGTGTCATAGATCGCCGCATCCCCATGGGGGTGATATTTTCCCATCACCTCACCAACAATTCTGGCACTCTTCTTGTAAGGCTTGCCGACAGTTACCCCTAATTCAGACATTCCGTAGAGAATTCTCCGGTGCACCGGTTTTAGACCGTCCCTGACATCGGGAAGAGCCCTTCCCACAATAACGCTCATCGCATAGTCAATGTAGGAAGATTTCATCTCCCTCTCAATCTCTACCGGAACTACCCTCTTCTCCATCCCGTGCACAACACGGGAGCCCTCCTTAACTATCACCTCTTTTTCTTTCTTCACCATTTTATTTTTTATTGGTTTTTATTGTTTTTTCTTTCTCCCGAGAGATGACTGAAGTTTGTGAGCGAGTTGGCGGTTATGCTCCCAGAGCACGATAGTGCCGAGGAATAAGAAAGCCCGAGCGAACAAACTTTAGTCATTTCTTATCACTTTTTGTCATTCTCAGAACATCAGGAAGAGCAACAATTCCCAAGACGCTCTTCTTCATTCCATCCTCGCGAAGAGTCTGCATTCCCGCTTTTCGAGCCCCCTCCTTGACTCCCTCGGTGGGAGCTTTCTCCAGGATTAATCCTCTAATCTCTTCATTGGTAACCATCAATTCAAATAGTCCGGTCCTTCCCTTATATCCCGTGCCATTGCATTCGTTGCATCCCTCCCCGCGACAAAAGAAGGAAGCCTCTTCCCCCCTCTCCTCAATCCTCCCCCCTTGAGGGGGAGAAGATAGGTGGGGGGGTAAATTCAGTTCTGCAAGTACTTCCGGTGAAGGTTGGTACTGCTTTTTGCAGGAATCACACAGGGTGCGTACCAATGTTTGTGAAAGAACACCGATGACCGAGGAGGCAATCAGGAAGGGTTCAACCCCCATATCAATCAGCCGGGTAACAGCTCCAGGGGCGGTATTGGTATGCAAAGTGGCAAAGACAAGCTGGCCGGTCTGGGCTACCTGAAAAGAGATGGAAGCGGTCTCTGCATCCCTAATCTCGCCGACCATAACCACATCCGGGTCCTGTCGTAAAATTGAGCGAAGCCCCGTGGCAAAGTTCATCCCGGCCTTAGGATTGATTTGGGCCTGAACAAGGCCGGGGATATGGTATTCCACCGGATCCTCAATGGTAATGATATGGGTTCGGGCCGATTTAATCTTGTTAAGGGAACTATAAAGGGTAGTGCTTTTTCCCCCGCCGGTAGGACCGGCAACCAAAATGATGCCGTAGGGCTCTTCCAAAATCTTCTGGTAGCGGGCAAGAGTCGGAGGCTGAAATCCTAACTGGTCAAAACCTAAAAGAATATTGCGCTTATCCAGGATTCTAATCGCCACCGCCTCACCAAAGATGGTAGGATAGGTGGAGATACGCAGATGCACCCCTCCACCCTTAACCGTGGCTTTGTAGGCTCCACTCTGGGGAATGCGTCTTTCTGCAATATCCAAATTTGCCAGGACCTTGATTCTGGTAACAATCGCCTGATAAAATTCTCTCGGTGGGGGGTCGAAGTTATAGAGAAGTCCATTGATTCTAAAACGAAGGGAGGTGGTCTCCTCGGTCTCTAAATGGACATCGGTGGCCTTCTGCTCCACCGCCTGAGAGAGAATAGAATCGACAATGGCGGTAGCCGAGGAATATTCCGTTTCCGAAATTTTAGCTTTAGTAAAATCAAGTCTCTCCACCATAATATATACACACAGACAATGGTCGTTGCGCAGCAATCATTAAGTAATTACAGGAGATGACTGGGGTTTGGAAGCGAGTTGGCGGTTATGCTCCCAGAGCACGATAGTGC
>DAOWFY010000054.1 GCA_030637775.1 bacterium
CATAAAGTTAGGCCACATGCTTCTCTTGATTATTTAACCCCAGAGGAGTATTATTATAAACATCAGGCTAATAAATTAAATGTTGAAAATGGAGTCGAAATGAAGGTGTCTCAATTCTTACCCATGTATTGAACCTGCGCATTTAGTTGACATTTTGAATAAATTGTGGGAAAATGAACTGATATAGCCATGGATAAACGAAAGGAGGAAGCAAGCCGCTGGTTGAAACAGGCAGAGAAGGATTTGAAGACAGCAGGAGATATGATTGAGAAAGAAAATTATAATTGGGCTTGTTTTATTTGCCAGCAGGCAGCAGAAAAAGCTTTGAAGTCTGTCTATATCTCACGTGCAGAAAGTAGCGAACCAGTTCACAGTTTATTCTATCTCCTCCGAGGTGATGCCAGGAAAGGCCTAAAGGGAATTCCTGAACTGCAGAATATGGTAAAGGAAGCACAGGAACTGGATAAAGTCTATATACCTACCCGTTATCCTAACGGAATACCTACGGGAATCCCTTCAGAATTCTATACCCAAAAGGATGGAGAGAAATGTCTAAGAATGGCCAGGAAAATAGTTGGCGCAGTGAAAAAGCTCTTTTAGATTACATTGCAAGGTTATCCCGAAAGCTCAAAGAGGTAAAAATTATTCTTTTTGGCTCGCAGGCTAGCGGTGAAAATTGCCGCTACAGCGACTATGACCTCTTAGTCATTTCTGATAGTCTTCCTTCCGATTTCCACAAAAGAATTGACCTTCTCTGGGAAGAAAAACCTTCCTTTATTGATGCGATTGGTCTTAAAGTTGATGAGACTGAAGAAATGATTCACCGCACTTTAATTCTGAAGGCTCTGACTCAAGGAGTTGTCCTTAAAGGAAATGTAGATTTTCTCAAAACACTTGCCCATAGATATATAAAAAAGGAAGGCCTTGTTCCTACTCCTATTGGCTTCACTCACTATAGGCCTTAAATAAGGCGCGGTAATAGTGAAGTAGCCTCTCCGGCTCTGGATTTGCAGGAATTTCCGCAAGACAGAAGCCATTGTACCCGCCTTTCAGTTTATTTGCCCACAATTTCACTGACATTCAATACATAAATCTGCCGGCTTCCTTCATGGGCTGAGTCTATACATATCTTTTTGCCATCACGGCTCCACCGGGGGTGAAGGTCACAACGGATTTCACCGGTAAGTTCCGGAGGAGAAAAGAAATCTCCCGGATTTATTCTCTTGCCATCTACTACCCGATACAGGATAAGTCTTCGCATTTGTTTAGCATCTGGATAGGTATCGGTAAGGATATACTTTCTATCCGGGGAGTAACTGCAATGCCCATCAGAGGTCAATACTCCTTCTCCGACAATTTCTTTTTTAGAAGTTTTGTCAGTAAATAGCAAATAATGATTATGAAAATATTCCCAGGCTAAAATTTGGGATGAGTTATACCAGTCAAAATGTGATATTTGGTCGGATAGATGAAAGATATCGGAACCATCTACATTCACCGTAAACATCCTGGTATATAAAAGATTTTTCTTTCTCCACCGATGAAGAAAAAGGAATCGGGAATTGTCTGAGTTGAATAACAAATGGTTGAAATAATGCTTGCATCCATCCATGCTGTCTTTATGCTTGAACTCCACAATCTGTTTTATAGATATTATTAGTTTATATTCGCCGGTTTCTATATCCATTAAATAAATGCCATCATCCGCCGGAGCCAACTCATCTTCCCAGGGGTCAGCCAGTCCAACGTAGCCGTAGCCAGGACGCATCTTATGAATTCGGGCAAAGTTCACACTCAGAGCAAGTTTCCCGTCATTACTTACGGCATATACCGGCAAAGGTAACTGCCTGCTTTCACCAGTGAATAGATTGCGAATGTGAGAGACAAATCTATCCTTTTCACGCGAATTATAAATGATAAGACTCTCAGGGGCGCTCGGCATCCACCTGAGCATCGTCCCCTGCTGCCAATTCCAGGTTTTAGTTTCGGCTATCGGTCTCCAGCGATTATTATTTTCTGTATCGATTAAGCCAATTACGGCGGTATCGTCAGGTCCAGGAGGATGGTCCATAAATTCAGTCTCCATGCCCAGCATATATCTACCGGTTTTATCCCAGGGAGATTTATCATAATAGCCGAAAAAGCGGTGCTTTGGACCAGATGTTACCGCACGAGCGATAAACCTATTTTTCATTATTATATTACAGCCAACCGGTCAGTTTTGCCAGGAGGCGGGAGTATTCAATATAATTGTCCCAGGAAATATCGGAGGGAACGCCATGGTCACAGGAGGGAATAAATCCTCCCTTTTTTAATAATGGTGGTACTACCCGCATCACTTCCTTTTCTATTATCTTACCACCCTTGGCAATGGCACGCTTATCAATCCCTCCGTGGTAAGCCATTTGCTTACCATAGGTTTTGCGGTATTGCACAATGTCATTTCCGGCGGCCACCTCCATTGGACAACAGCAATTGATACCGGCTTCAATCCAGAGAGGGATTAATTCGCCAATATAGCCGTCGGAATCCAGATCAATTATGGGACAGCCCCCTCCTCTGTCTTCCCCTCCCTCGAGGGGAGGGGATTGAGGGGAGGGCGATAGTTGCGAAATTTTCTTAATCTGATTAGCCCAGCGCTTCCAGACCGGCAGGAGAAATCTTCTAACCATCTCTGGCGAAATCATACTATGTTCTTTGTAAGCCATATCCTCGGAGATACAGATATGGTCAACCGCAACATTTTTCAGGATCGGGGACAATGTTTCCGAGATAAATTTGCTCCAGAAATCAATCATCTCGGCCACAAAATCTGGCTCTTTAATCATCAGCATACAGAGATTCTCAAATCCGCACCATTCCCGTAATTGCCAGAATGGACCGTTAACTCCGAGACTAACAATATCATCTCTATCTTTCAATTTTCGGCATCTCTCCGCAAAATCTTCCGGGAAACGACCCGGTGTCTCAGGATTATATCTTTCCTTCATCCTTTCCCAGTCTTTTCTATTTTCTACCGGGAATTTGTGCCATTTTCTGGTGACAAAGTCCTTGGCACTGCGGATATAGGTGTAGTCGTATTTGTCCGAAATCTCGGTGATTGCTCCCATCCAGTCCTGAACAATGTAATGCCCATCCTTGTGCTCCAGCACCTTCTCCTCAAATTTAGGCATCATCTGGAAGGAAACACCCAAGCTCACCTGGGGTTTTGTTTGTTCCGGCTCTATTCCTAAGATTTCAAGAAGAACATCATAGTAGTTTTTCCCTTGGGGAAGGCCCTGTTTATGCCAGGCGGCAAGAGTAGATTCCCTTGCTCCTCCCGGAGAGAAAGGTATTTTATCCGGCTTTCCAAACAATAATGCCTCTCTAAATCTTTCCCTCGGATTCATTTTAAGTTGTGTCAGCATCAGGAGATGCTTCCCACTTAAACATTTTATCCTGAACTGAATGCCAGAGAGAGAGGACTGAGGACGGTTCTTCCCCTTCGGGTAAGTTAAAGACAAGAAGAAGGGTTCCCTTTTTATGAAGGGGTTTTAAAAGTCGCACAAAGTATTCTTCCGTTCCTTCTTTTTCTTTCCTCGGAAAGGAGCCATAGTAGATTTTCCCTTTAGATTCTAATTTTGGCAAGATTTTAGCCGGGTCATAATTTTCCGGATTGCCAAAGTTGATTCCCTTAACCTCGGGTATCCCCAAGAAGATATCAAGAAGATGATTCCCTTTACCACAGAAGTGGAGCCAACCCCCTTCAAAAGGAGACAATGCTTTTTTAATATAAGGGGCGACAAATTTCTTAACTAAATCGGGAGAGAGGAGGGTGGTTGTATCCTCACAGCAGCGCACTCCACAATTCCCCATAGAGAGAGAGTTGCCATGATACCCTGTATTTAAAGGTTCGTCAACTACCTTCTTTAAATATTTTGTTGCCGCAATATAAACATAAGTAGAAAGCTCCATCAAATGGTGGACAAAATCCGGGTCATCATAGAGATCGGTAAATATCTCGTCCCCCCTGATTAAATGGGCAAGGTCGAAAGGACTCTGGGTATCGGGAAGGTAAACTGCCACCTTCCCCGTCAATCTTTCTTTAAAAAAACCCATATACTCTTTTGCTCGGGATATCAAGCCCTTTTCTGAAATTGGGTTTAAACCCTCTACGGAAAGTTTCTTAATCTCCTCCTTCTTCAAATGCTCTTTTAGCCAGGGCATCTTATCCGCAAAGACCTCTTCTTCAAGACCAAAAACAGAAGCAAGAAAACCGGTTCCCAGATTAGCTCGTACCGAAGGTAGGGCATCGCCTCCTGCCCTTACCGTGGACAGTGCTGCCCAGGCCTGTTCATACAACATTTTCTCCTTATCAAAGAACTGTTCCTTGAGGTTATAAGAAGGGGAATTTTTTCTTTCTAAGATTGAACCCCCTGCGAGCAAAAGAGGAAGATAGTCTAATTTCTCTCCTCTCCAAACGGCTGCCTGCCGTGCCTGACTCTGTAGTGGCGCTTGCTCTGCTCCTAACAAATTTAAAACTTTATCTAAAGGTACCCGCGAACTTGTATTCATTTTAGAGGGTAATCTCCATACTTATGAAGAGTCTCCAAGGCGGCCATATAGTTATCATATTTACTTCCAAAACATACACTATTACTGGTGCCTGAAATGAATCCTCCGCCAGGAGCTGCGTATTTTAAAGCGTAGAGCACATCTTTCCTGTTCTCTTCCGGTGTTCCATCGACAAGAGTCTCAATATTTATTCCTCCCCAAAAGGCTATTTTGTTGCCATATTTTTCCTTTAATCTTTTAAGGTCCATATCTGCTGTCTTGCAGGCAATAGATTGCCAGCACTCATAGCCAGCCTCAATCAGTATATCCATTATCTTCCAATTATTGCCACAATTATGGCTCATTACCCTTACTCCCCTTTGGTGCCCATAATCACTTAATTTTTTCATCCCGGGCAGAAATATTCTTCGGATAGTCTCGGGAGAAACCATCGGACCGTTAGAATCAGAAAAATCTCCCCCCGGCATAATGGTGTCCACCCCTTCATCGATACAGATTTTTGCTTTGCCATCTTGCCCTTTCTTCTTTATTTTAAATCCTGCATCAGGTGCATATTCTGATTCAAAAAATTCTCTTACCTCTTCTTTCGACTGAAATCTCCTTATTGAAGGAGTAGATACGCACAATATAGCATCATTTCCGGCAGAGTATTTAAAGATGCGTCCCCCTTGATCTTCCCATGTTTTTTCGTCTATTTGTTTGATTTTCTCCGGTTGTAAATCCCTGGGAGGAACAAAATGTACCGGCACCAAATCCTGGTCAAGTTTTTCTATAAGTTCTACTAAATCCTTCTTATAACTTTCTACTACCTCATCTCTTTTGCCAGCCCACAGGGCTAAGGTTTCTTTCCGCCTATTTCTCCAGTAGGTATCTCTTCCGATTACCTTTTCTGCTGTATCATGGTCTATTCCCCATTCTCCTATCGGAACCCGATCTGGCTCCTTATAGTCTAAGGTTTGTAACACTCTCTCTTTTGAATTCATAATAAAGAATTTATTTCTCTAAAGATCTCCAGCACCTCCAAGCATGAATGTGTTTCCGCCCCTTCTTTATCTCAGTAACGCCAACTTTCCTTTCTCCCTTAATTATTAATTCTTGGTAAACAGTTTCTGAGATAAGGATTTTTCCAAAAAGAGTTTTAAGTAGATGGAGACTCTTTATGAGGAATTCTTCTATAAGTTGGGTAGATAGGTAACACTTTCTGATATTTTGCTGTATTTTCTTATTCAACAATGATAATTTCTATCCCCTTTTTCTTATATCTTAAGAAATGAGGATCTTTGGTTAAAATCCTTTTGCATCCGGTCTCTAATAAAGAGGCAAGAATTAAAGCATCTAGACTGGGGATCCCTGCTCCCTAGGATATGTGAGAAGCTCTAATAGCTACTTCCAGGTTTACAGGGACAATCGTGCAAGCCTCTTTTAATCTTTCTAAAAACCTTGACCAATGTGGGAAACTACCTTTCAAGAAAGCTTTCTCCAATTCGTATACTGTTATAGTAGAGATAACTAATTGCTCCTTCTCCCAGATTTGTAATGCTTCTACTTTCTTCTTTTCTAAAGCGTAGAAGAAACCCGTATCAATCCCGACCAACATCAGCCCCTGTCCTTTCTTTATGTAGTTCTTTCCATGACTTCCCTAAAGGACCTTTGGAAAGGATAGAAAGAATATCGGCCTTTGCCTTTGCTACTTTGTCTCTTTCTAAAAACTTAGAAACAGCTTTTTGAATTACCCTTGAAAAAGGTATTCTTTCCTCTTTGGCCTTCAATTCTACCCCTTTTGCTAACTCTTCCGGAAGGTAGATACTTTCTCTTGGCATTCCCTCCTCCTTTCATTTTACGTATTGTCAAAAACTTCCTGCTAATTTTCTGCTAAACCGTTGAATATCAAGCAGTTCCGATGATTTTGTCTTCCTCCCCCCTATTCTACAGGGTTTTTGAAATATTAAAGTTAATAATAGTC
>DAOWFY010000035.1 GCA_030637775.1 bacterium
ATCAGCCAGTTAAAAAGAGAAAAGATAAAGACTTACTATATCCAGCCCGAGGATTTTGGTTTAAAGAGAAGAAACTCTGAGGAAATCAAAGGGGGGACGGTAGAGAAAAATAGTCAGATTATCTTAGATATCCTAAAAGGGAAGAAGGGAGCAAAAAGGGATGTAGTTCTTTTGAATGCTGCCGCTGTCTTCGTTGCCGCCGAGAAAGCGGAGAATATTGCAGAGGGAATAAAGGTTGTAGGGAAAATCATTGATTCCGGCAAAGCACGGGAAAAATTGGAAGCACTGGTTAAGTTTACAAATGATCTTAGATGAAATTGTTGCTGCTAAAAAAAATGAGTTAAGGAAGCGCAAGAAAAAAGTTGCCCTTTCCCTTCTTTCCTCTAAAATTCCCGGCTCACCTCCTACCCGTGACTTTGAAGGAGCTCTCGTTAAAGAAGGCATAGCTCTTGTCGCCGAGATCAAAAAAGCCTCCCCTTCAGCGGGTATTATCCGCAAAGAATTTAACCCATTGGAGATTGCTAAGATTTATGAAGAAAACAAAGCAGTCGCTATCTCTGTTCTTACGGAAGAAAAATATTTTTTAGGAAAGATGGATCTTCTTTCCCGGATTAAAAAAATAACAAAAATTCCCATTTTGCAGAAGGATTTTATTCTTGAGGAATATCAAATTTATGAAGCCAGGGTTTATGGGGCTGACGCTATTCTTCTCATTGCCGCAATTTTACCCGAAAAAAAAATGAGGAATTTTCTTTTTCTTGCCCATCGATTAGGAATGAGCGCAATTTTAGAAATTCACAATCAAGAGGAGTTAAAAAAGGTCTTGTCCGCCGAGAGCAGGATTATTGGCATCAATAATCGTGATTTGAGGACATTTAAGGTTGATCTTAATACAACGATAAAATTGAAAGAGAGGGTTCCATCTAATAGGATTGTCATCAGTGAAAGTGGAATTAAAAATCCCAAGGATATCCAGTTATTGAAAAAACATCGGGTAAATGCTATTTTAGTGGGAGAGACCCTTCTGCGTAGCGGAGATATTGGAAAGAAGATAAAGGAGTTGATGGAGGTAAAATGACCGAGATAAAGATCTGCGGGATTACCAATGAGGAGGATGCGAAGGCAGCCGTTGATTCAGGGGTTGATTTCTTAGGATTCAATTTTTATCCGAAAAGCCCCCGATTTATTGCCCCGGGAAAAGCAAAGGAGATTATTGATGCCCTTTCTTCCGATATAGCAAGAGTGGGGGTCTTTGTTAATGAAGAGATTTCGGTCATTGAGCAGACCATTAGAGATTGTTCTCTCAATCTTCTTCAACTGCACGGGGATGAGACGGTTCTCTTTTGCGAGGAACTGAAATATAAAATTAAAGACTATAAACTGATCAAGGTATTTCGTATTGATAATGAACAGGATATGAAATTTATTCCAGAGTTTGGAAAGGTTGCCGATTACTATCTCTTAGATACCTATAGCGTGGATAAGTTCGGAGGTACGGGAAGGACATTCTCCTGGAATTTAGCCTGCCAGATAAAGAAAATGGGAAAGCCTATTTTTCTATCCGGAGGATTAACCCCGGAGAATGTAGAAGAGGCAATTAAAAAGGTAGATCCCTTTTGTGTTGATGTCGCCAGTGGTGTGGAGAGTTATTCGGGGAAGAAGAATTTAGAAAAAATGAAACTATTTGTAGAAAAGGTCCGTTCATTCCATTCAGGATAAAAATGTATCCGGATAAGAAAGGTCGTTTTGGGGTTTTTGGAGGAAGGTTTGCTCCTGAGACCTTAATGGCGGCTCTCTCTGAATTGGAAACCTCATCCAGAAAGGCTCAGAGAGATAAGGCTTTCCAAAGAGAACTTAATCGCTATCTTTCCGATTATGCGGGCAGACCAACCCCTTTGTATTACGCAAGGCGGCTGACAGAATATCTAAAGGGAGCCAGAATCTACCTTAAGCGGGAGGACCTCTGCCACACCGGAGCCCATAAGATCAACAATACCTTGGGGCAAGTTCTCCTGGCAAAAAGGATGGGGAAAAGAAGAATTATTGCCGAGACAGGGGCCGGTCAGCATGGGGTGGCCACGGCAACGGCGGCTGCCCTCTTGGGATTTAAATGTGAAATCTATATGGGAGAGGTGGATATGATACGCCAGAGGCTGAATGTCTATCGGATGGAACTTTTGGGAGCGAAGGTTATTCCTGTAAAAAGTGGCACAAGAACCTTAAAGGATGCAGTTAATGAGACATTCCGGGACTGGGTGACCAATGTCAGAGACACCTATTATGTTCTCGGTTCTGTTGTTGGTCCCCATCCCTATCCCCTGATTGTGCGCAATTTTCAAGTAGTAATTGGTAAGGAGACAAAAAAACAGATTCTTCAAGTAGAGGGGAAATTGCCCGACTATCTTGTTGCCTGCGTTGGCGGAGGAAGCAATAGCATCGGTCTTTTTCATCCCTTCTTCCATTATAAGAATGTAAAATTTATTGGGGTGGAGGCCGCGGGAAGGGGAATAAAAACTGGCAAGCATGCGGCCACTTTGGTAGCAGGAAAAAAAGGAATATTGCACGGAAGTTTTAGCGATCTCTTACAGGATAAAAATGGCCAGGTTCATCCTACCCATTCGGTGGCTGCCGGTCTTGACTATCCCGGTGTCGGACCAGAACATTCTCACTATAAAAGTATTGGTCGGGCAAAATATGTTTCGGCTACCGACAAAGAGGCTCTGAGAGCATTTTCTCTTCTTTCTCAGACCGAAGGAATCCTTCCCGCCTTGGAGCCTGCCCACGCTCTTGCCTATCTTGCTAAATTAGCCCCAAAATTATCCAGGAAAGAAATTGTTGTCCTCTGCCTCTCTGGTCGGGGAGACAAAGATCTTGAGGAAGTAGCAAAGCTATAAGGGATGATTAACCGCATCGATAAAAAATTTCAGGAGTTAAGAAAAAGGGGAGAAAGAGCGTTAATCTTTTATCTTACGGTTGGCTATCCTGATCTTGCCACCTTTACAAAATTGCTTTTTGCCCTGGAGAGATCAGGGGCAGATTTAATTGAACTTGGAATTCCATTCTCCGATCCCGTGGCCGACGGCCTTACCATTCAGAAAACCTCCCAGGTAGCGTTAAAGCAAAAGATTACTTTAAAAAAAACCTTTTCGTTGGCGAAGGATTTAGATGTCAATATTCCTCTGCTCTTGATGACCTACTATAATCCCGTATACCAATATGGTCTAAAGAAATTTGCCGATAGCTGCAAAAGAAATGGTATTGAGGGGGTTATCGTTCCTGACCTCCCCCCCGAGGAGGCGAATCCTTTAAGACGTGCACTAAAAAGGCATAACCTTGACCTCATCTTCCTTATTGCTCCTACAAGTCCCGAAAAAAGAATCAAGATGATTAGCAACAAGAGCAAAGGCTTTATCTATTATGTCTCCCTGACCGGTGTTACCGGAGCAAGGGAAAAATTGCCAAAGACAATTAGACTATCTCTGAATAAGATCCGTAAATTCACAAAAAGACCAATCTGTGTCGGCTTTGGTATCTCTAAACCTTTTCAAGCAAGGGAGATTGGAAAATATAGCGACGGTATTATCATTGGCAGCGCCCTTTTAAATATCGTTGAGAAATATAAAAATAAGAGAGGTCTGATAAAGAAGGTTGAGAAATTCGCCTCCGAAATTAAAGAGACTCTTAAAGGTTAAAGGGGAGGAAAAATGAGGTTAGGATATTTGACAGATTTTAGTGAGGAAGAGGCAAAGTTTGCAAGAAGAGTAGGGTTTGACAGTTTGGAGATTAGTTGTAACAACAAAGATGCTAATTTTTGGAAGGTAATATCAAAGAAGGGTGGGGTAGAAAGTATCAAGGAGAAAATGGAGGAGAACGATTTAGCAATTTCTGCCTTAGGTTTTTATTTTAATCAGATTCAGCCGGAAGATTGGCAAAAACAGCGTTTTTTAAAACTTTTAGAGATAGCCCCAAAACTCAAGGTGAAGGTTATCTGTACCTTTGCCGGCAGAGACCCGGAAAAAAGCCCAGAGGATAATATCCCTCTTTTCAAGAAAGCATTTACTCCCTTAGTGAAGAGAGCAGAAGATAATGGAATAAAAATAGCGATAGAAAATTGTCCGATGATGTGCGGCCATCCCTTTAGAGGGATTAATATCGCCTTTGCTCCTAAAGTATGGGATTTAATGTTTGAAGCGGTTGACTCAAAGAACTTTGGTTTGGAATTTGACCCTTCTCACCTTCATTGGCTGGGAATAGACTATATCCAGACAGCTAAAGATTATAGAGACAAGGTCTACCATGTTCACGCCAAGGATACCGAGATTTTAGAGGAAAGATTAGCCAAAGAGAGTATTTATGGAACTGGCTGGTGGAGATATAGACTTCCTGGTTTAGGGGAGATAGATTGGAAGGGATTTATCTCAACCTTATATGATATTGGCTATAAAGGAAATATTGCAATTGAGCATGAAGACCCGGTTTTCGCAGGAAAAAGAAGAAACGAGGGATTAAGATTGGGATATAAGCATCTTTCATTATGGATATTAAAGGGGAACAAAGTATGAACTTACCAAATCCTGTTTCCGTAGTTATAATTGGATGTGGGGGAATGGGGCGAGCACACCTTCGGAATATTCTCAAGCTAAGGGATTTAACAGAAGTGGTGGCTCTGATTGAACCATCTGAAGAGATGATTAACCAGACTTCGGGTATATTTAAAGAACATAATCTTTCCTTGCCGCCAGTCTTTGTTAACCTTGATAAATTTTTCAAATCCGGAATGAAGAGCGAGACATCCTTTATTATAACTCCTCATCATTTACATTTCTCGCAGGCAAAGATTTGTCTGGAAAACGGAATGGATGTTTTATTAGAAAAGCCGATGGTGATGAATGAGAAAGAAGCGCTTGACTTGATAGACATCTGGAATAAAACGGGTAGGCTCCTGGTGGTGGCCTTTCCGGGAAGTCTTTCCCCGGCAATTCAAAAAGCAAAAGAGTTGATTACCCAAAATAGCATCGGAAAAATCATACAGGTAGCTGCTTTGATTTATCAGAACTGGAGAAAAAATCAGACCGGGAAATGGCGGCAGGTTCCGGAAGTATCCGGGGGTGGTTTTCTCTTTGATACCGGAAGCCATATGATAAATACTGTGGTTGATATTTTAGGCGATGAAGTAGAGGAGGTATTTGCCATTCAGGATAACCGAGGAACTCCGGTTGAAATATGTTCTGCGATTACCATCCGCACCGCAAAAGGAATTCTTGTTAATTTGACCGGTGCCGGAGATTCAATTGGCTGTGATTCAGAAATCTTCATCTTTGGCACCAAGGGGGTTATCCGCACCGGTGCCTGGGGAGAAAAACTCCAGATGAGAAGAGAAGGAGAGGATGATTTTTCGCCCGTCGAATATTCTGAATCCACCGGAGTCTGGGAACAATTCCTTAAAGTACGCGAGGGCAAATTAAAGAATCCCTGTCCACCAGAGATTGGTCTTCGGTTCGCCAGACTTATGGATATGATACGTGCTTCTGCATCAAGAAATAAAAAGATTAAATAAAAATTGTTACAATGAAGGAAGCAGTTTTATATGAGAAATTAAAAAATGAGAAGGTTCGGTGTAATCTCTGTCCCCATCATTGTGTAGTTGAGAGAGGAAAAAGGGGGATTTGCGGAGTCAGAGAGAATAGAGGAGGTACTCTTTATAGTCTTGTTTACGAAAAGGCAATTGCTGATCATGTCGACCCCATCGAGAAGAAGCCTTTCTTCCATTTTCTTCCTGGCTCTCTTGCTTTCTCCATCGCTACCGTTGGTTGTAATTTCAGGTGTTCTTTCTGCCAGAATTATGACATTTCTCAGTTTCCCAAAGAGAAAAGTGAAATTATCGGGAAGGCTTTATCTCCGGAAAGGATTGTTTCTTCCGCCAAGCAAAATAAATGCAAGTCCATTTCCTATACTTACACCGAGCCCACAGTCTTCTTTGAGTATGCCTATGAGACGGCAAAGATTGCGACAAGAGAAGGAATAAAGAATAATTTTGTTACCAATGGCTACATCAGCAAGGAGACTTTAAAATTAATCAGCCCTTACCTTGATGCGGCAGATGTTGACCTGAAGAGTTTCAAGGAGGAGTTTTACAAGAAGATGTGCGGAGCAAGGTTACAGCCGGTTTTGGATAACTTGAAGTTGATGAAAGAAATGGGAATCTGGGTGGAGGTGACGACGCTGATTATCTCTACCCTGAACGATTCTGATGATGAGTTAGAGGAGATTGCTAACTTTATTTTTAGTTTAGGTAAGGAGACGCCCTGGCATCTTTCCCGTTTCTACCCGCATTATAAACTAACCGATTTACCTCCCACGCCAGTTGAGACTCTGCATCGGGCAAGGGAGATCGGAAAGAAAGCAGGTTTAAATTATGTCTATTCGGGAAATGTTCCCGGGGACGAAGGAGAGAATACCTTCTGCCCCAATTGTGGGGAAGTGGTTATCAGTCGCTATGGATTTCAAACCGTGGAGAATCGGCTCAAGCAAGGGAAGTGCCAGGATTGTGGAGCAAAGATCGCCGGGATTGGTATGTAACTAAATTAACTCTTTTGTTTTTACCCTCCTTAATATTTTATAGATATCCTTCTTTTGGCAGATTGCTGTTCCTGGTTGTAAAGCGGTGGCAGTGCCAAGAGCAACTCCAAATCTAAGTGCATCTTGCAGATCCCTTCCTTTTGTAAGTGAGAAGAGAAATCCCGCCAAAAATGCATCCCCGGAGCCAATCGTACTTTTTACCCTTATTTGTGGAGGAGTTGCTAAAAGGGTTTCCTTTTTGGCTACCAGGATTGCTCCTTTTTTTCCTAAAGAGGTGAGCACAATCTTGATTCCCTTTTCAAGAAGATTTTTAGAAAAAGTAATAATCTCGGGAATTGTTCTCACATTTTTTTTAGATAGACGCGACAACTCCCAGAGATTTGGTTTAATAAGAAATGGAGCGCTCTTTACTCCTAACCGAAAGGGCTCATTGTCAGAATCGAGTACCGTCCTTACTCCTCTTTTCTTTAATCTTTTGATAATCTTTTGATAGATGCTTGGAGGAACTCCGGGGGTAAGACTTCCGGAGCAAACAAAGTAGTCATTTTTTTGATAGGGGAGAGAAAAGATATCAGAGGCAAGCTCTTCAATTTCTTCTTTCCCTACCTTTGGTCCTTTTTCATTAAGACGTATTGTTCTTTTTGTTTTATCTTCAAAGATATTTAGAATAAGTCTTGTTTCCTCATTGATTTTGATAAAGGAGAAGGGAACTTTCTTTTTGGAGAGAAGTTCTTCTATTCTTTTTCCGGTAGCACCCCCGGAGAAGCCCAAAGTCAATGTAGAGCCACCCAAAAAAGAGAGAACCCGGGAGACATTGATTCCCTTTCCTCCCGGGTCTTCCTGAAAGCGATTGATGCGGTTGATGTCATCAAAGAGGATCTGTTTGATGATGATACTTTTATCCAGGCAGGGATTTAAGGAAAGGGTATAGATGGTTGGTAATCTTTTCAACCTTGACTCTCCGGGTATACTCTCCTGAACTTCTTTTTTCTTCTGCGAATTTTGCTTGGTTTTTCGTAATACTCATGCTTCCTCAGTTCCTGAGCGATCCTTTCCTTCTCTACCTCTTTTTTGAATCTCCGGAAGAGTTTCTCGAAACTTGGGTTCCTTCCAGAATATCGCAAAGTAGCCGTCACCCCCTATTCGATAAAAAGTCTTGCCCCACAATATCTGCAGACCTTTTCTCCTTCTGAGTAACCATCGACAATTAAACAGTTTCTACAGCGAATGTTTCTATGAGTCCCGTGAGAAACTTTGCTTCCGACACTGAGGCGTTGTCGGACGCCAGAGCTTTGGCGGCGTCTGACGGGATGAGCAGTTTCGACCTTTACCTGAGAATCCTTTTTACTTCCCTTTTTTTTTACCTTTTTATTAACCATAACATTTAAGTTTAATACATAGAAAAACAAATGTCAAAAATTATTTTGACACTGAAGCTATTTGACGTTAAAATATAAAAATATGAAAGGAGACGTAGCCTGTTTAGGAATTGTCGTTGCTGATCTGGTTACCAAGCCAGTAGAAAATCTGCCGGAGAAGGGCAGACTTACTTTAGTGAAAAATATTCAGTTGCATACCGGTGGATGTGCTACCAATACCGGTTTTGCCCTGGCTAAGTTGGGGCTGAAGGTTGCTGTCCTCGGTAAGGTGGGTAAAGATGGCCTGGGGGATTTTATTTTCCACCAGGCGCAATCTATGGGAGTTGATACAACCGGCCTTATTCAAGATGGACAAGGCAATACCTCTGCCACCATCGTAATGGTCTCTAAAGAAGGGGAAAGAACATTCTTACATTCCTTAGGAGCAAATGGGCGTTATGCTCTTCGCGATATAGATTTTGGCCTTATTAAGAAGTATCAAATTTTACATTATGCCGGGTCCTTTCTCCTGCCCAAACTTGATGGAGAGTCAATTGCTTCTCTTTTAAAGAAGGCAAGGTCTTCGGGGATCGTAACTTCCCTTGATACTGCCTGGGATGCGACAGGTAGGTGGTTAGAGGTTTTGGAGCCTGCTCTTTCTCATCTGGATATTTTCCTGCCGAGCATTGAGGAAGCAAGGATGATTACGGGCAAAAAAGTACCGGAGGAGATAACCTCCTTCCTTCTCAAATATGGAATAAAGTTTATTGGCTTGAAAATGGGAGAGAAAGGTTGCTTTCTCCAGGAACGAGGAAAAGGAGGAATCTATATTCCTGCCTTTCCGGTAGAGGTGCGGGATACTACTGGTGCTGGCGACGCTTGGGTAGCGGGCTTCTTGGCCGGTTTTATTAAAGGATGGGCTCTGGAGAAGATTGGGAGGTTTGCCAATAGCGTGGGGGCATTATCTACTTTTGCCTTTGGTGCTACTGAAGGGGTAAGGTCAATAGAGGAAAGTTTGAAGTTTGCCAAGTTATGAAATCACAGATGGACGCAGATATACACAAATTATTGTAGTGGCAAAGTTTACTTTGCCGCCGAGTAAACTCGGCAACTACACTGTGTTAATCTGTGGTTAAAGATAATGTTGAATAATGAATAGTCATAACTCTAATTTCTCAATTATCTTTATGATTTTCGTAACTGTTATAATGGTTACTACTTCTTCTCTTTTTGCTGAGGAGCTGCCAATAGAATATAGTGCAGAGAAACAAGAAGTTTATATGAAGGATGACAAAATTGTAAAGGTAATTTTAAAGGGTAATGTAGAGATAAAAAAAGGATCGCTTACTATTAGAGGAGATAAGGTAATATATGAGAAAAAAAGGAATGAGATTTGGGCTCCTGGAAATGTTGTTTTTCTCCAAGAAGGAAGCAGGATTGAGGGTAAAGATTTGCTCTACAATATCGGAGGGGAGAGCGGTTCTTTAAAAGAGGTTAGTTTTTTTAGCCCTCCCTGGTATGGGAAGGGAGAGACTGCGGAAATCAAGAAGAAAGGAGAATATCTAATCAGGAATGGCTATATGACTACTTGCGATCTTGACCCTCCCCATTATCGTTTCCAGGCGAAGAAGATAAAGATCTTTGTGGGTAAAAAACTCGTAGCAAGAAAAATAACTTTTTATGTGAGGAAGGTTCCCATTCTTTATCTGCCTCACTACAGCCAGAGTTTAGAAAAGGAAGCAGAAAGTATCTTTAGCTATCTCCTTGGTTATAGTGATGACTGGGGGTGGTATCTTCTAACTACTCTTACCCCTTTCTTAAAGCACTATACCGCCTCTTATCATCTTGACTTTCGTGAAAGAAAGGGAATAGGGCTGGGGCTTGATCTTAAGAAAAAACCAAAGGGTGGAGAAAAGGGAATCTTAAAGACTTACTATATTAAGGAGGCCGATACAGATGAAGAAGATGAAAATCGCTATCGGCTCAGTTACAAATATAGGAATGTCTGGGAAAAGGAGGGGAGAGATTTAACCCTTCTTTCTGAACTACACAAATTATCCGATGACGAATTTTTGAAAGACTATGCCTATAATGATTATTTGGAGGAAGCGCAGCCAAGAACCTATCTTTCCTTTAGCGAAAGAAAACCGGAGAGATTCCTGAATCTTTTGGCGAGAACAAGGGTTAATGATTTTTACCCGGTTACGGAACGGCTTCCTGAAATGAACCTTTCCTTTCCTATTCAGAATTTAGGAAAGAATCTCTATTTTCGCTCAGAGACGAATCTGGTAAATTTGCGAAAGGAGATTGACGATGAGGTAAGAAACTCAGTACGCCTTGATACCTTCAATGAAATAATGACTTCTAAAAGGTATGGAGGATGGTTAAATGTCAGACCACACGTTGGTTCGAGATTTACCTTTTATACAGAAGACGCAGAAGGTAATAATGCTTTTCGTTCTCTGGGAGAGGCCGGAATAGATTTTGGTACTAAATTCCAAAAACCCTTCACGATAAAAGAATCCTCTCTTACCCATATTGTAGAACCAAGGGTCTCCCTTGACTGTCGAGAGGTTTCTTTAGATCCGGAGGAACTTCTAAATTTTGATTCCCTGGATAACCTTCACTCCGATAAATATATCAATCTCCAGTTAATTAACCGGGTTTGTTCAGGGGAAGGAAAGAAAAAATCAGAACTTTCACGCCTTAATCTCAAGAGTCATTATTCTTTGGTAGAGAGGCGATTTGAAGATGCCTCCTTGATACTTGGTATCACGCCGAAAGCAAATTGGTCATTTTCTGCCGAAAGTGATTATGATATCCCGGAAAATCGTTGGAAAACCTCTACTTCCAGTTTTTCCTGGTGGAAAAAGAAATATACTTTTGGTCTGTCTCACAGTTATGAGTATGAGGTAACTAATAGCCTCGTTCCCTCCATCTATTGGAAGATCAATCCCGACTGGCAGGCAAGATTTACTACCTCCTATCGTCTTGCGGAGAAAGATTTTGAAAGTAGAAAAATCACCCTTTACCGGGATTTACACTGCTGGGCCTCCTCGGTCTCTTTCTATCGGAGTTCTTCCGAAAGGTCAATCTACTTTATTCTTTATCTCAAAGCATTCCCGTTACACCCCGTTGAATTTACCAGAACATATGAAATAGAATAAGGAGGTTCGGAAGTTCCCTTCAGCGGCATGCTCGATTTCCCCAGCGAGGAAATCTTCACTCTCGTTCCTCCTCGCTCATCCTTCGGATACCGTGCCCGCTCGTCGGTAACAAGGCACGCCTCAGGGAACTTCCTCGCCTTTGATATAAAAACAATGGTAGTTGCGGAGCAACTGACCATTGACTACGAAATAGGTCGAAGGATGGAATTGGTTTTAGCCAGTAGTAATAAAAAAAAGATTAAGGAGATTAAAGAGATAATAAAAGATTTGCATTTAAAAATTTTTACCTTACAAGATTTCTCCGATTTCCCTCTGGTTAAGGAGGACGGTAAGACATTTCAAGAAAATGCCATAAAAAAGAGTAGAGAATGCCAAAGAGTACTTGGCAAGATTGTCCTCGCCGAAGACTCTGGCCTGCAGGTTCAT
>DAOWFY010000029.1 GCA_030637775.1 bacterium
AGTAATAAAAAAAGATTCCTCACTCTTCTCCTTCTCTTTGGTACCCTATTTGCTCTTTTATCCCTTCCCTCTTCTGTGCGTAACCGAATAAGTTATACATTTGTTCCTCAAAAAGGTCAGTCAATAGCAACAATAGGACCCGTTAGTTTTGGTCCTTCTACTTCAGCCAGAATAATGTCCTGGAAGGATTCTCTCAGAGGATGGAGGAAAAGACCTCTCTTTGGTTATGGAGTTACGGGTTTTGGCTTTATTGACGGTCAATATGCGCGAACACTTGTGGAAACCGGAGTTATCGGAATTGGAGCATTTCTCTTTCTTCTCTTTGCTATCTTTAAGGAAATCTTAAAAAGATTCCGGGAATCCCATGATAAATTCTACAAGGGATTATCCCTGGGGTTACTTTCCGGTTTTGTTGGTCTTTTGGCCCATGCCATCGGCTCCAATACCTTCATCATCATCCGCATTATGGAGCCATTCTGGTTCTTGACCGCAATCGTGATTGCATTTCCACAACTAAAACAATAATGTGTAGGGGTTCGATTCATCGAACCCAAGATAACAAAAATAGATGCTAAGGAAAAGGTCTATTGACCTGACATTTTTTTGACATCTGACAGGAAATGGTGTAAAATTTGTCAACCGTCTGATAAAAATTATGGAAAAATATATCAAAAGAGAAATTGAAGAGGAGGTATTAAGGAGAGTGGATGCTGGTTTTATGGTAGCAATTTTGGGGGCAAGGCAGGTTGGTAAGACCACGCTCCTTAACAGAGTTAAGGAACTTCTTATCACGAGAGAGGTTTCTCCTTCCCATATTTTTTTCTTTTCTTTTGATGACCCTATTCTTCGTTCCCGAGTTTCTTCCAATTTCTACTTTATAAAAAACCAGATTGAGGATAGCCTCGGCAAGGAGTTAAGAGAGCAAAAATCTCCTATTTTTCTATTTCTTGATGAGGCACAGAAAGTCCCAACTCTATTTGAGCTTTTGAAAATATTTTATGACACATATAAAGACAAAATCAGGATAATAATAAGTGGTTCTGCTTCCCTGGAGATTCAAAAGAAGGTTGTCGAGACCCTTGCTGGTAGGGTCAGTTATCTTTTTCTTTATCCCTTTTCGATTCGGGAAATAATTGAAGATAAAATTGGAAAGTCTCTGGGGCCACCCCTTTTGGAAGACTGGAAAGGATTAACTATGGAAAACCTTAAGATGCGCCAGACAATTCTTTTCCGGGAAAGAGATTCTCTGGAGACTCTTCTGAGAAGAATTCTTCTTGAGGGAACAATGCCAGGAGTATTTATCAGAGAAACAAAAGAAGGAAGGAACCTTGCTATTCAAAGTTTTGTTTCAACCTATCTTGATAAGGATATAAGAAGTTTAAGAGAGATAGGAAGGCTTGATGATTTTTCCAGACTCCTTCGCCTTTTATCCTTTGAAATCGGAGGGATATTAAATCTCTCCTCACTCTCTAAAGAAATCGGTATCTCAATTAATACCCTTAAGAAATATCTCTCTGTGTTGAATAATACCTTTGTGGTCAATTCTCTTTTGCCCTATTTTAAGAGAGAAAGAAAGAAACTTATTAAATCCAAAAAGATATATTTTTTTGATGTCGGGATTGCTAATTTCCTTGCCAAGAGGGAGTTTTTTGAGCATCTGGTGGGAGCGAAGGTTTTAGGTCCTCTTTTTGAGAATATTATTCTTAAGAGTTTTGAAACTTTTAACAAAAAAAGAAGTTTCCCCTATGATATTTATTTCTCTCGGGATTACGAGGGTCATGAAATTGACTTTCTGATAGAAAGAGGATCAGAGAAATTAGGGGTTGAGATTACTTATCATGATGAGATAACCAGTGTGAAGAAAAGGAATTTTGAATATTTCTTTAAAGATTTTCCCGGAGCTAAGGGTATATTGGTATATAGAGGAGAACTTAAAGAGATGACTATTGAAGGAGAGAAGGTCATTTGCCTCCCCTGGTGGCTATGGTGGTAGAGTTACACTGACAAAAATTAGCTCTAAGGAGATAATTTGGAATTGAAGACATCCCAAAAAATTATCAGGAATACAGTCTTTAACACCATTGGTCATATCTGGGGACTTTTGGCGAGCCTTTGCCTTATTCCCTACATCATCTCCAAAATAGGGATGGAAAGATATGGGGTTTGGGTGGTGATTGGAGTAGGAATAGGTTATCTTTCCCTCTTAGATATTCCTGGTATCGGCTCTGCCTTTGCCAAGTATATTGCGGAATACTTTGCCAAAAAGGATTTTAAGAGAATCAATTATATTATTAATTTAGGATTTCTTTACTACTTTGTCTTCAGTCTTTTTCTCCTATTTCTGGTAATCTTTTTTAAGGAACCGATTCTTCACCTATTTAAGTTCAGTCCTTCCATTTCCTCTGAGGTCTCCTTTGTCCTGATTGGTGTATTGATAATTGGCATCCTCAGAGGGACATTCGCTGTATTTCGTTCTGTCCTTTTGGGCTTACAAAGAATGGACCTTACAAATATCATCCTTCTTGGTGTCTCTATCCCTAACATCCTGGGAATAATTCTTTTCTTAAAATATGGTTATGGTCTAAAGGGATTGGTATATAATGGCATTATTGTTGCTTTTCTGACAGTTATTGCTCAGATCTTCTTTGCCTATAAGGTCTTACCCCAGATAAAATTTAATCCCTTCTCTCTCTCTAAAGAGATTTTTCGTAAATCTTTTCTCTATGGAATTAAACTTCAGGTAGCCACATTCGCTGAATTAATCAATTCGGGAGCGGATAAACTTCTCCTTGGTCATTATTTAAGTGTCGCTCTAAGTGGTTTCTATGAAATAGGAGCCAAGATTGCTCATTTAGCCAATTCTTTCCCTGGCTTACTTCTTCCGACAATAATGCCGGCCGCCTCTGAATTGGATGCTTTGAAGGACAGGGAAAGATTAGAAAAACTTTATCAGAGAGGAACAAAATACCTTGTTTCCCTTGCTTTCCCCCTCGTTTTTTTTGCGGTTATTAATGCTTCCCTTATTATGCTCCTCTGGATGGGAAAACCCGGTTATGAAAAGTCTATCCTGACAATCCAATTCTTAACTATCGGTTATTGCATCTATCTTCTTAATAGCATGGGAAGACTTATTGCTCGGGGAATGGGTATTCCCAAATATGAGATGCAGGCCTGTCTTTTGATTGCCTTCTCTAATATCCTCTTAAGTATCTTCCTCATCATTAAATTTGGTTTCGTTGGCGCTCTCATCGGGACTTGCTTGGCAGCAGCATTTGGCTCCATCTATTTTCTTTCCTCCTTCCATCGCCATCTTAAAACCTCTTTCTTTTCTTTAGTCAAAAGAATCTATCTGATTCCTCTTTCTGTCTCTATTATTGCCAGTATTAGTATTTGGGGAGTGAATTTCTTTAACTTTTCTCCTGCTGGAAGAGGAGACTCCTTCTTGCTCCTTTTGATAAAAGGAATTATCTTTATTGGTATCTATCTCTTTCTTCTCTTTAAAACTGGTTATATTGACAAATATGACCGCGAGGTCTTCTTTCGCATAAAAAGGGCAATAAAAGGAATAAGAACTGTTCAATAAAGACTCTTTTAGGTGACTTAAAATGCCAAAGGTAAGTGTTGTAATGAGTGTTTACAATGGAGAGAAATATCTCAAAGAAGCTATTGATAGTATCCTTAATCAGACCTTTAAGGGTTTTGAATTTATTATTATAAATGATGGTTCTACTGATAAAACCAGGAAGATTTTGGAGTTTTATACCGATCCGCGGATACGTTTGATTAATCAGGCAAATATGGGCTTGGCAAAGTCATTAAATAGGGGTCTTAAGATTGCAAGGGGTGAATATATTGCCAGAATGGATGCCGATGATATATCTTTGCCTGAAAGATTAGAAAAAGAAGTGAAGCTTCTGGATAATCATAAAGATGTTGGTTTGGTTGGGATTTTTCCTATGAAGATGGATGAAAGTGGAAGAAATGTGGGTCTTTATAAGACAAAAACTAAAAATGAAGATTTAAGAGAGGTTTTATGGAGAGGAGATTTGCTTTGTCACGGTTCAGTTATGTTCAGAAAAGAATGTGTAGATAAAGTGGGTTTTTATCGAAAAAAACTTAAATTTGCCGAAGATTACGATTTATGGTTTCGCATTGCAGAATTTTTTGGTATAACAAATATTGAAGAACCACTATATAAGTATAGAATTAACCCTGACTCAATTTCTCTTACCAATCTATTTGGACAATCTCGTTATTGTTCACTGGTAAGGATGTTAGCCAAAGAAAGAAGAAGATGCAGAAGAGATAGATTAGAAGATTTAAAAGAAGAAGATATTAATAGAATCTTAGATACTATTTTACCGGCAACTAAGCGTAATAAAAAAAAGGCTTTAGCTTCTGGCTATTTATATTTGGCCGAAGTTTCTTATTGTGCAGGTAATTACACCAAATCAAAAGAATGGCTCTTGAAATCTTTGAACCTCAATCTATTCACTAAAAGGGCATGGGTTTTGGTTTTTAAATTATTAATATGCTGGAAACTGCCTCTAAAGTTAATAAAGAAATTAAAATCTGTGAAGTCTATGAAATAACGATTTACTAAATTATCCAAGTGATTTACCTTCACTTTAATAGAGATGGCAAATTCTAACGCCAAAAAAGTGTTAATAATCTCTTATCCCTTTCCTCCAAATGGTGGTAGCGCCGTTCAAAGGCCTTTGAAATTCACAAAATTTCTTTCTGCTTTTGGCTGGAGACCTTATGTTATCACTCCTAAAGGAAAAGGCGAACCTTTGGACAATTCTCTTATTAAAGAGATACCACAGGGAATTTCAGTTAACCAGGTTTTTTCCTTGGCTCCAATGAATTTAAATGTGATTTTGCAAGAAAAATATAGCCGGAGGAAAAGAGGGGGGATTCGCTATTTTATTTTTAAGGCTATTTTAAAAATTTATAGTATAATTTATTACAGAATAGTAATTATTGACTGGTATGATGGTTGGGTGCCATTTGGCTTTAAAAAAGGGAAGGAGATTATAAAGAAAGAGAAGATAGACTTAATTTATGTTCATGGACAACCCCCCTCCTCATTTATGGTCGGTTTTTTATTAAAAAAATCTACAGGTAAATCACTGGTAATTGGTTATGATGATCCCTGGACTACCTCTGTTTATGCAAGGAGAGCAAAGGGAATTAAAAAGAGAATTTGTCAGCATTTGGAGCATAGAATTCTTAAAATTGCCGATAGGGTAATATGTGTTAAAAAAGTAACAATAGAAGGGATAATAAAGAGTTTTCCTGATGCGGATAAGGAGAAAATAATTTTGATTACCAATGGATATGACCCTGAAGATTTTATAAATATAAAGAAGACAAAGAGTTCAAAATTGGTAATTACTTATACCGGCAGGATATCGGAGAAATTTTATTATTCACCAGAAAGTTTTCTTTATGCTTTGGGACAATTAATTGATGAACAAAAGATTCTGAAAGATAAAATATCAGTTATATTTGTAGGTACTATATCCTCACGATATCAAAGTCGGTATCAAAATTTAATAAAAAAGTTAAATTTAGAAGATGTCGTTATTAATCCTGGGTATTTTAATCATAAGAAATGTATTGAATATCAGATGAATTCAAACCTCTTATTATACATTATAGAATCACTTGAAGGAAAAGAGCGGTCATATGAATTTTTTGGTGCCCTGCCAGCAAAAATCTTTGAATATATCTATACCGGTATTCCTATTTTGGCAATTATGCCACCAGGATTTGAAGCTGATTTAATAATGAAAACAAGGACCGGCTTTATTGCTGAACCCAATAATGTTAATTCGGTAAAGAAGTTATTGGGTGAACTTTACCGAAGATACATAGAGGGCAGCTTGAAAATTGAGCCCAACTGGGAAGAAATAAATAAATATGATAGAAAGGTCTTAACGGGAAATTTAGCTAATGTTTTTGATGAAGTTCTTTCGAGGAGACGAAGATGAAGATTCTTTATGTTGGTTATCATAATCCCCATTTTATCAGTCTTACTGAGTATATAGAGCGGGCGATAGTAAGTTTGGGACATAATCTTGAAATATTTGACTATCGTAGATTTCTCATCCCGGGCAGAATACGTCAGAAAATACCATTCCTTGAGACCTGGGATATTGCCAGAATTAATAGCTGTCTGGTGAATAAGGTCAAAAAATTTAGACCAGATTTGTTGTTGGTAAGTGGAGGCTGGACGATTTACCCGGAGACAATCTCCAAAATAAGGAGATTAGGCAATATAATTACTGTTAATTGGATAGCCGATTATCCCTTAAAGTTTGAAACCTATCTAAAAGTTTTTCCTTCCTACGACTACTTTTTTACCAGTGGAACCGATGCTTTGGAAAGATGTGAGGAAGCTAGATATAAAGGAAGGTGGCTTCCCTTTGCCTGTGACCCTGAGATTCACAAGCCACTCCCCTTGACTGAGGAAGAAAGTAAAAAATATGGTAGCGAGATCTCTTTTGTAGGCTCTCTCTATTCGGAAAGAGTGGAAGTGTTAGAAAAACTTTCCGAATTTAACCTTGGAATATGGGGAATCGGATGGGAGCATCTTCCGGCTGACTCACCATTAAGGAAATTTGTCCGGGGAGGAATAGTAGAACCAAAGGAATGGGTTAAGATATTTAATGCCTCCAAAATTGTCTTAAATATTATAGGTGTTCAATGTGATGTTCCCTACCCAATAGTTGATCAGAAACATAGCTATATGACGAATACCAAAGTTTTTGAGATACTTGGTTGTGGTGCTTTCCAATTAGTAAAGAAGAAAAAAGATGTTCTAAGACTATTTGTTCCCGGGGAGCATTTAGTTTGTTATGAGAATATTGATGACCTAAAAAGGCTAATCCCTTATTATCTAAAAAATAGCAATGAGCGAGAAAGGATCGCTCAGAAAGGCAGAGAAGTTGTACTTGAAAAGCATACCTATAAACAGAGAATAGAAGAACTTCTTTCTATAGTTACTTGAAATGAGGAAAAATTGCAATCCGCATATTTCACATTCTTCCTGTTGGGTCTGTGGTTCTGAACAATTAGAAATAGTAAAATGCTCCAATATTAAAGGACCACTGAACAGTAAAACATTTTCTATATCTGATAGCAATTATGGTACTACGGGTGAGATTTATCGTTGTGTCGATTGTGGTTTTTTACAATGTTCATCCTTAGAAAATGTGTTATCTTTTTACGAAAACCTTCAAGATGATTCTTACGAGACAAGCCGCCCAGCTCGAGCACTCCAAGCTAGGAAAATATTGAACACTGTAAGAAGATATAAACCCAAGGGACGCCTTCTAGACATTGGTGCTGGAAGTGGGATATTAGTGGAGCAAGCAATCAAGCTTGGCTATAATGCAGAAGGTATAGAGCCCGCAAAATGGTTAGTCAGCAAGGCCAAAGAACATGGCTTACCGGTGCATCTTGGTATCTTACCCCATCCAGAAGTGAGACATCCCTATGATGTGGTTGCATTAATCGATGTAATAGAGCACGTTCCAAACCCCATAAATCTTTTATCAAACATCCATAATATAGTAGCTAAGGATGGCATCGTTGTTGCAGTGGCGCCTGATATTGACTCTCTCCTCGCCAGGATTGCAAGTTGGAAATGGTGGCATTTTAGAGTAGCACATATCGGGTATTTTAACAGAAAAACCTTTGAAATGCTTTTTAATAAAGCGGGATTTCGACTTATTGGAACATCTCGGCCGACTTGGTATTTCACGCTCGATTATCTATTAGAAAGAGTTAATACTTACCTTCCACATATTATGTGGATCCCTACAAAATCTTTTTTCAGAAAGATTACCATACCACTGAACTTACGAGATTCCATGTTGGGGATTTTCAAGATCAGTCAGGAGTGGCAATGAACATCAGGAATTATCTCGCCATGGCTCGGCTAAATCACTGGTTCAAAAATTTGCTTATGTTACCAGGAACAGCGCTTGCGTTACTTCTTACACATACTCCGCTCAGCCAAATTGTTTTGCCATTATTTATAGGCTTGATTAGTACATCTCTTATTGCGGCGGCGAACTATGTACTCAACGAATGGATGGATGCTGAATCTGATCGTTTTCACCCCCTCAAAAAAAATAGGCCAGCAATTATTGGAAACGTGAAAGCTTCATTGGTCTATGTCGAGTATGTTGTTTTTATAGCTGCTGGACTTTGTCTGGCTTCACTTGTTTCTATCTCGTTTCTCGCGATCTCAATTTTCTTTTTGATTATGGGTGTTTTATACAATGTAAGGCCTTTTCGCACAAAGGACAAAGTATATCTCGATGTTCTTTCTGAATCGATCAATAATCCTATTAGGCTGATACTTGGATGGTTTATTGTAACGAATGCAATAATACCACCATCCAGTTTGTTGTTAGGATATTGGACAAGTGGCGCTTTTCTTGTGAATGTTAAACGTTATGCAGAACTCCGCTCCATCGCAGATCCTAATACAGCTGGGTTATACCGTC
>DAOWFY010000006.1 GCA_030637775.1 bacterium
CCTAATCTCACAAAACTTCCCGGGGCAAGACTCTCCAAACTCGAGGAATCATTCTTGGCATAATTCTCTAAAATTTTGGCGAACTTTGCCAGAGGATGACCACTGATGTAAAAACCCAATACGCTCTTTTCATAGGAGAGAAATCTTGATTCAGGCCATTCTTCAACAGCGCTCTCTTTCGATCCCTCTCCCCCTGCAGGAATAGAGTCAAAGATTGAGAGCTGCCCATTTGCTCTGGTCTTCTGAAATTTTGCTCCTTCCTTCAATGCCGCATCTATCTGAAGGAAAAGAGAGTTTCGTGTCTCCCCCATAAAGTCGAAGGCACCGGCTTTAATTAAACTCTCGATTACCTTTCTGTTGACCAGCCTTAAATCAACCCGGCAGCAAAAATCAAAAAGGGAGGAAAACTTACCATCTTCCCTTGCCTTTATAATCGAGGCAATTGCTGCTTTTCCTACGTTCTTGATCGCGGCCAAACCAAACTTTATATCATTGCCAAAAGGAACAAACTCGGCAAAGCCCTCCTGAACATCTGGCGGCAGAACCCAGATCTTCATTCGCTCACACTCTTCAATATATTCAACGATCTTATCCGAATTTCCAATTTCGCTGGTGAGGAGAGCCGCCATAAATTCCAAAGGATAATGCTCTTTAAGAAAAGCGGTCTGGCAAGAGATCGTCGCATAACCTGCGGAATGGCTCTTGTTAAATCCATAGCCAGCAAATTTAGAGATTTGATTAAAGATGCGTTCGGCGATCCTTTTTGCAATGCCTTTTTTAGCGGCTCCCTGGAGAAAGAGTTCCCGATTTCTCTCCATAATTGCCGGAATTTTTTTGCCCATTGCCCGGCGAAAGAGGTCGCTCTTGGCCAGATCAAAACCTCCAATGATATTGACAATCTGCATTACCTGCTCCTGATAAAGAATGATTCCATAGGTGCTTTTTAAGATTGGTTCTAAATCCGGATGGTCATACCTTACCGCAGAAATCTTATGCCTTCTTTTAACAAAGTCATCCAGCATTCCACCACCCAAGGGTCCCGGCCGGTAAAGCGCCACAATAGCTATTATGTCTTCAAAATTCTTGGGGGAGATCTTGCGTACCAAGTCGGTCATACCGGAACTTTCTAATTGGAAGATGCCCTTTGTTTCCCCCCGGCAAAGGAGAGAAAAGGTTCTCTCATCGCCAAGAGGAATTTTTCTTATTTCCTCTTTTCTCCTGCTCTTGACGAAAGTCTTTGTATCGTCAATGACCGATAAGGTCTTCAAGCCCAAAAGGTCTATTTTTAAAAGTCCGATTTTATCCAAAGCATTCATTTCATACTGGGTAGCGATTTCATTGCTGGGACCTCGGAAGAGAGGGGTATGTTCAGTAAGGGGTAATTCAGAGAGCACAATTCCGGCCGCATGTGTTGAGGCATGCCTTGCTAACCCCTCCAAAAGAAGAGAGACCTCTAAAAGTTGCTTAACCTTATCATTGGTTTCAGAAAGTGTCTTTAACTGTGGTTCTCTAGAAATGGCCTGTTCTAAAGTAATGTTGAGTTCGTAAGGGACCAATTTGGCAATATGGTCTACCTCGGTATAAGGGAAATCAAGGGCTCTTCCTACATCTCGAATCACCGCTCTGGCGGCCATTGTACCAAAGGTGACAATCTGAGCAATGTTTTTCTCGCCATATTTTTTGCGAATATAGTTAATTACCTCGTCCCTTCTTTTGTCACAGAAATCGACATCGATGTCCGGAAGAGTTACCCTTTCAGGATTAAGAAATCTCTCAAAGAGAAGATTATAGGAAAGAGGGTTGATTTGCGTAATCCCCAAGAGGTAAGCAACAAGACTCCCGGGCGCAGAACCTCGACCCGGACCAACCGGAATTCCTCTCCTCTTGGCAAAATCGACAAAGTCCCGTATCACCAGGAAGTAACTGGAGTAACCCATAGATTTAATGACCTTTAGTTCATATTCCAGTCTATTTAGCACTTCCTGAGATTCCTCATCCTTCTTTGCTTCAAGGGCAAATTTCGCTTTTAGCCCTTTTTGGCAAAGTTCTTTTAAATAGGTATCTTCATTATAAGGCTTGGGTACTTGATAATGAGGAAGATGAAATTTATCAAATTCTATTTCTAAATTACATTTTTCAACAATCTTTGATATATTAGAAATAGCTTCGGGTGTCTCAGCAAAAATTTCCTCCATTTCTTTACCACTTTTGAAGTAAAATTCTTGCGTTGAAAACTTCAGGCGATTGGTATCGGTGATCTTGCTTCCTGTTTGAATGCAGAGCAGGACATCATGGGCAAAGGATTCCTCCTTTTTTATGTAATGGCAATCGTTGGTAGCCACAAGAGGAATTTTCAGATCCTTCCCTATCTCAACCAGGCTTTTGTTAACTCTTTTTTGTTCGGGAATACCTTCATCCTGAAGTTCTAAATAGAAGTCCTCGCCGAAGAGATCTCGATAAAATGAAGCAACCTCCTTTGCTTTCTTTAGGTTATCATTAAGGATAAGAGATGGAATCTCACCCTTCAAACAGCCGGAAAGAAGAATGATGCCCTCCTGATACTGCTCCAAGATTGTCTTGTCGATTCGGGGTTTATAGTAAAAACCTTCTAAATAGGAGATGGTGGAAAGTTTCATCAGATTTTTATAACCGGTGCTATTTTTGGCTAAAAGGGTAAGATGAAAGGAGGCCTCCTTAATTCCCCGCGATTTCTTCTCAAAGCGGCTTCCTGGAGCAATATAGGCTTCTAAACCAATAATTGGTTTCACCCCGGCCTTTAATACCCTCTGGTAGAAATTGATAACCCCAAACATAGTTCCATGGTCGGTGATGGCCAATGCCTTCATTCCTGACTGATGAGCAACTTTGGCGATCCTCTCTATCCGACACATCCCATCCAGAAGGCTATATTCGGTATGCAAATGAAGATGCATAAAATCAGAATTTTTCATGTTATCTTTTCTCGTAATTGCTGGAAGAGTTTTCCCTCCGTTTTTATTGCCGGGGCAATAATAATTTCCACCAGTTGCATCTCGCGAATATTCTTTACCCCTAAACTACCCATTGAGGTGCGGAGTGCACCCACCAAGTTCTGGGAGCCATCATCAAGTTTGGCCGGACCAAAAAGTATCTCCCTTAGACTTCCCGAAATTCCCACTTCTATCCTTGTCCCGCGGGGTAGATTAATATGCGGGGTGGCCATACCCCAGTGAAAACCCTTTCCCGGTACCTCCTTTGCCCGGGCAAAAGCAGAGCCTACCATAACGGCATCGGCCCCACAGGCAAAGGCCTTACAGATATCCCCGGAGGTGGTCATGCCTCCGTCGGTGATAATGGAAACATACCTACCGCTATTTTTATAATAAAAGTCTCGCGCTGCGGCGACATCAGAGGTAGCGGTAACCTGAGGAACGCCAATACCTAAGACCTCTCTTGTTGTACAGGCGGCTCCCGGTCCAATACCTACTAAAAGAGCAGAGATTCCTGTTTCCATCAACTCCAGAGCAACATCGTATCCAACACAGTTACCAATAACTACCGGAATCTTCATCTTCTTACAAAAACTACTCAAATTCAAAGATTTATATTCTGAGGAAACATGCTTCTTTGTAATTACGGTGGACTGGACCACAAAGAGATCTGCCCCGGCTTTTTGAGCAATTTCACCAAACCTCTCGGCTTTCTGGGGTATGGAACTGACCGCACAGACAACCTTTGCTTTCTTGATTTCCTCAATCCTTTTCTTAATTAAAGGTTCTTTAATCGGCTCCCGATAGATGCTCTGAATAATCCTCGTAGATTCTCTTGCCGAAGCCTTGATAATCCTTCTCATAATTTTTTCCGGCTCTTCATAGCGCGTCTGGATCCCTTCTAAATTTAGGACGGCCAATCCTCCCAACCTGCCAAAAGCAATGGCAAACCTGGTATCCACCACTCCATCCATCGCTGCCGCCAAAATAGGCACTTCAAATTTCATCCCCTTTAATTGCCAGCTGGTATCAACCTCGTTGGGATTAATGGTTACCTTTCCGGGGACTAATGAAACCTCGTCAAATCCATAACATCTTCGTGCTTTCCTTCCGATTCCAATCCACATTCCCATATTTTTTCTCCTATTTTTGTCGCATCATCTTTTTTATCATCTCCTGCATATTGGATCCTTTTACCTCTACCTTGTCCGGGTCAAATAGGTCATCGGAAAGCCCGCTGTTTATCTCAAGGGATTTGACAAAGGAAGCATATAAAGGACTACCATCTATACTTATGTCAATTCTGTAAGGTAGTTCCCAACCATTCTCTATCTTTCTAAAATCAGAAAATAGATATCCCATCTTTTTCTTTACAGGCCCCCCGCCTTCGGCCTTAACTAAAAGTAACCCTTTTTTGTCTACCCATACTTTGGTAAATGGAACTCTTTTTTCCTCTTCAACCTCGACCACATAACATTCTCGTTCACCAACTTTTTCTGTTCCCACAATCTTTGCCTTTTCTGAGACCCAATCCCACCAATCTACTTTTTGATACTCCTTTTCTTCCTCCTCCGAAAGCTTTTTCTTTCCCGTAAAAGGAGAAATCATCCAAGTATCTTTGCCATCAAAAATGATGATGGTCTTCATCCCTGCCATTCCTGCAGGAATCCCAGAGGTCGGCAATGTGATCTCCATTCTGAACTTCTTGCCCTTTTTTAGTATCTTCATCTCTGAGGTCGCCTCTCCTTGAGGAGCAGTCGCCTTTATCTCTTGCAGAATTGTTATATCCTTGACCTCTTTCTCAAACTTTACATACTTTGCCTTTATTTCTTTAAGGATGTTTGACCAAGGAGCGGTTTGCCCCTCGTTCACCCTCAACACCAAAGATACCAGTGCCACTACCAGTACTATTACTCCCCCGTTGTTAATCCTTTCTGCCATTTTTTGGCCTCCCTTCTTGCAGCGGTACTTACGTAACAAACTACAGTTAATTCGCTTTTTATCTACTGTTAACTGCTGTTTTGATTTTATTTAAAAAACGACATTTGTTTTTCAGCCGCAACCGGTTCTGCTCCTTTTGTACTCTCCATCTCAACATATTTCAAAAGTGTTGCAATGCCATCTCTGGATTCTATTTCAATTCCACCGCACTTAATTAATTCCTTATTTCCAAGTGGTGGATTCTCGAAAGAACTAGGGCTAACAACAAAAAGCGGAATTTTCATTCCCAAAACAGTTTTTCCAGCGTCAAACGTCCCACTCATATTTCCGCCTTTACCCTTTTCCTCCCCAGATTCAATAACAATCACTGCTTTTGAAAGTGCACAAACAAGTTTATTCCTAATCATTGCGTTCCTTGCATTCCATTTTTCTACTGGATGGAATTGTGAGATTATAAGTGTATTACCCTTCCATCTTAAATCTTCAAATATTTTCTTCTTCGAAAATTCTAATATTCCAAAGCTTAGGACAATGGTTGTTGTTCCGTCTTCTTCAAGTGCACCTAAATGTGCATTTGTGTCAATCCCCTTGGCATACCCAGAAATTACATTCTTGCCTTGCATTGCTAATTCCGCCGCAAATTGTTTTGCTATTTTCACACCTTCACCAGAAGCATTCCTCGAGCCAACAATGGCAATACCCTCAGATTTCAACAATGAAAGTTGCCCTTTACAAAACAGAAGAGGAGGCGCGCCATCTTCCATAAGCTTCAAAACATTTTTAGGATATATCTCGTGATCAAGGGATATTATCTCGACTCCGTTATCTTTCAACCTTTGATATTCTTCATAAGCCCTTTCTTCATTTTGTCTTTGAAGCGTATCAAAGTTTGCTTTTTTAAGTCTACCCTTCCCAAACTCTGGAAATGCATTCTCAAATTCAGACTTATCCATATTAAAAACTTTTTTTAGTGAAAAACCATCTTCGCAAATGGTCTTATAAATTATGTGTATGCTTTTGGGTCCAAAACCTCTTGCTTGAAATAATTTATACCATAGAAAATCTAAGTTGCTGGTCATCTTTTTGTCCTCGTTTTTGTTATAGTCAACACATATACTTTTGAAACTTTGCCTTCCTTTACTAAAACATCCGTAATTTCGTTTAGGGTTTCTCCAGAGCGAAAGAGGTCATCAAAAAGTAAAACATATTTTCCAGCAAAACGATTATCCCTTACTTTGAAAGCGCCTTCAAGTTGTTCCTTTCTACTTTGTGTATCTTCAACACCCTTTAAGGGCTTGGTTTCTTTAACTTTTATCAAGTAATCTAATGGCACAGGCAAATTTACTTTTTGACCAATTTTGATAGCAAGCTCTTGAACAGGTTGAAATGACCGATCCCGTTTTGATGGAGGTACAGGAATGATTGCGGTCAAGAAAGGGAATATCTTCCGCGTCTTCGTCAGGAAACTGGCTGCAATCTCAGCAATAGGCTCAATTTTACTTTTGTCGCTGCGATATTTCAACAGATATAATAACTCGCCAATTTCAGTATATTTTGTTAAAAAATCTCTACTTATATATACTCTCGACTCAGGATCATCTTTAGTTACAACAGTTAACAGTTTGCTCCACACAGTATGCAAATCAAGAGCCCAACCAGCCTTCCAGTTCCCCGTTAGTTCTTGGCTTCCCATATCATTTTACCTTTCCATACCGCTCCTTGGATAACTGTAAATTTGTTTGGCTCTCTAAAATTTTACCATCTGGTGTTTTAGCCAAGCTGATATAGTATCTTCTTTTTCTTCTTTTTGAACTTTCGATGCTCGTTGCTTAATCTTACCAAATGCAGTAACATTCAATTTGTTCATATCTACCCACAATCCATCTTCTCCACTCCCTTGTCCAAATTGTTCTCCAGATACTACAAAAATCTCTCCATTGTTTAGAATAAATTCAAGCGCCCCCCAACCTGTGAGATCCTCTTCGGAATTTCTTTCCTTGACAAACAATATTCCTATTTTATTTGCTCTTTCTATAAAATGTTTTTTTGTGGTATCCACAATTACCTCCCTCTCTCAATAACTCCAAATTGCTCTCGCCGATTACTATGGACTAAAGCAGAATTATAAAGTTCTTCCAATTGATTATAAAACCTAAACAGAAATTCATCTCTGAAGTTTCTAAAGGGTGTCTGATTAGTATACTTGTTAAACAAAACTCTTTCCTTTTCTGAGGGGGCAATGATAAAAGACTTGAAATTCTTTATCTTGCGGAATCTTTGAGGAATTTTTAGTAGCCTATCCAATCCGCTTTTAACGCCTGTTGTTTCTTCCACCTCAAAAGCATATACAGGAAATAATCCGTGATCATCTTCCTCAAACCACAAGGCATCTACTTCTCTGATCTTTGCTAAGTTAGGACCTCTAAAAATATCAGTGCAGTCAGATACACTGACAAAATCTCCTAACGGTTTACCTTGAAAATTTCTAATTGTCTGGTCGTGTGGAGGTGCATAACTTTCGTATCCATAAATTTTTCCAAGTGTAATTAACATCCCTTGTGCAATTCCATGATCAATCTCTGGTTTCTCAGTGAAACTTTGGGTCTCAGGTTTCATTGGAACTTCTTCTACAAGCCTATAAATACCGCTTCTCTCTGGTAGTACTGGTTCAAAAATCTTATATTGTCTTACAACCCTCCGAATGGTATCACGCCATGTAGGATTAGTTTTAGTTTTAGGATGACCTTCTATAATTTTATTAATTTTGGACAAATGCCCTTGCCCACCTAATTTTAATAAGGCATCTTTTACAACATCTTTCCAAGTTAGTTTTTGCTTATCCATATTTTATCGCTGTGAATAAAATGTAACCCCATATTTTAAGTTTCTCAATATATCTAAAGGTAACTCCATATTTCTGGCCTATTTCTAAATCAGGAGCCCCTCTTGTCTTTTCTTGTAAGATTATCTCTTGAAGCTCTTTCCCAGTTTTAAAGCTTGCCTTCTGATTACTCATTGAACCTCATCTTATTACTAAATCTACCGTTTTGCCCAATGTTTTCGAGCATTTACAAACTTACAGAATAAGTTAAGTGAAAGGAACTGTAAATTGTTTCTTGTTAGGACCGGTTAGAAAATATTTCTGCCACTTCACCATTTATATCAATTAGGAGTATTCTTGTAAAACTATGTTTGACTTTAAGTTTATCTACAGCTAACAGAAAATTATTTCGATCAGCAAGGAAAAAGTCATTCAAGATGCCCAGCCATTTTTCCCCTCTCATTGTCATTGTAGACTCCTTTGCCTTGATTATTTTGTTAAGAAGTAATTCTGTTTGTAATTGAACAGCATCAATAGCACCCTCATTCTCTATGATACCGATTACTTTCTTGTGCTATTCTCGGCCATGAATTATCTTTTTGATTCTTACAATTTCCTCCGAGACATCAAAGGACTTCCAGTCATTGACAATCTCTTCTTCGATTATTTGTTCAACACATTGTTTAAGTAATTTTTTAAAATGCTGAAAATTAGTTTTGGGAATAGGACCTTTCATAAACAACATTATAGAGGTTCCTGCTGAGATTTTTGACTCAAAATGATCATTAATCTGGTTACAAAGATTTGAAAGAGACACATCAACTGTTTTTCTATCCAACTCAGCTCTCGTAATTTCTAAAGCTATCTTTTTTGAACCAATATCAACGTAATAGTCGGGTGGATTCTCACCTTCAGTGATAGTGAATTTTTGCGATAATGTTTTACCCAGATATTTGCTAATTGCATTTTTAGTGTATTCTTCATCTTGCCTTCTCATCTTATTTTCTAATTCCACATAATTTAAACCGACTACTTCATTTACCCCTACATTCTTTTATAACGAGTTATAAAGAAAATTGCGCTACTTA
>DAOWFY010000137.1 GCA_030637775.1 bacterium
GGAAATTAAAGCAATTGTCACCGATAGTACCTATGCTGACTTTCCCGAGATGATTATTCAATATTACGGAAATTTTGGACCGTTTAAATATCTTTTAGGAATTCTGCCTAAACTTTTAGGTAACCTTTTTCTTAAAGGAGGTCTTTCCCGGTTAAGCCCGGAAAATATAATTGGTTCGGTGATGACTCCACTTCTTATTATCCACAGCAGCAACGACCCCTTTGTTCCTGTAACTCATGCCAGGAGACTTTACGAGAAGGCGAATCAACCTAAAGAACTTCTGATTTTGCCCGGAGCCACTCATGGGGTTGGACCAGGAAGCGAATACCAAGAAAGGATAACTGCATTTTTTAAGAAATATTTGGTCTTAAAAACTTCATAGAGGCAACACTTATTCCTGCGAGCAAAAGAAGAACGCCGCTAAAGATAAATGGAGTCTGGACGGTAAAAAGTGAAGCAACTACTCCTCCAATAATAGGGCCTAAAGCAAAGCCGGCACCGGAAATACTTCCTGAAATTCCAAATATCTTTCCCACATCCTTTCTCAGAGTCCTTAAATTGATAATAGCATTTACTGTGGGTATTACCCCTCCTACCGCAAGACCAAAGGCAACTCCGAACCAGAGGAGTTGAGAGGTATTTTTAGCGAAACTCTGGAGGATACAAAATATCCCGGCGAAGATGGTACAAAGAATTAAAATACTTCTATAGCTAAACCTCCAATCCAGGGTCCGAGGGAAGCTCCGGTAAAGACGGAGGTCTGCATCAAGCCTAATCCAGGAGCGGTTCCTAAAAGCCCGGCCCAAATTGCTACTCGATGCGGATCCTTTATGCCCAACTCCTGAATATAAAAAGGAAGGAAAGGGGAAACAAAGGAGAAACCCATGATGGCAATAGTCTCGGCAATCCAGGTAATATAAAGTGTCCTCTTCCAGGACTCCCTTAAGGGCGGGGTTTTTGCAAAATTCTGCTACTAATCTATATGCTTACTTTAGTAGGAATATGCGGAAGATTTTCTTCATGATGACTGCTCACAGCAAATTTGATTATAGATAGATAAGGTTTTTTCTGCTACTTTACTCCAGCCACAATAATCCTTTACATAGGAATGTGCTTTCTCTTCCATTTTCGCTCTTTCCTCCGGATTGTTCATAAGTTCTATAATACCCTGGAAAATTTCTTCATCGTCTTTGGCGGCAATTCCCGCGCCACTTTGCTTTATCTCATATCCTAACCCTTCAATATCCCTGACCACTGCGGGAGTGCCAGTGGCAAAACCGTGGGCGAGTACCCCGGATTGGCTTTCGGAAAGATAGGGCATAGCTAAAATGTCAAAGGACTTCAACTTTTCTAAAAATTTTTCTCTCGTATAATCCCTAATAATAAGTTCAATAGAGGCTTTTTGCTCATTTTTGGCTACCAGATAAGAAAGCTGGGAGATGTAGTTTATACTTTCCTCGGTAGGTTGAGGCTTTACCTCCGCAACTAAAATGGCATTTTCAATCTTTCGAGAAATCTCAGGCCATCTCTTTATTACTCGGTCAAAACCCTTCCTGCCAGAGGCGAGTCCAGCCAATCCCACCACATTTTTCCCCTCATAACCAAATCTCTTTTTACATTCTTCTCTATCCAGTTTAATCTCCTCATCAGAGCCATGAGGAACAATTTCTACGTTTTCCGGTTCCCAATTTATATTAGAAGGTAAGTCATCAAGCTGGTACTGGCAGTGAAAAATTCCTGCATTAAGAAGTTTTAAGGATTTACTGATAAATTGTGCCTGGGCTGGAGTAAGTTGACTGTAAACGGAATGGTAGGTCATAACAGTAGGAAACTCAGCATCCTTTAATTCCTTTAAAAGGGTAAGAAGCCGTTGATTTTTATCATGAAAAGTTTCGTAGAGTCCATATTCATGTTGAATGTGAACAATATCTGGATTGATGTACTTTACTGCTTCCACCACCTTTCCGTGCCAGGATCTATCGGTAAGAGAAATTATAGGATAGGTAGCTTCTAAAGCATCGGAATGGGAAATTATAGAAACCTCTAAATTTTTCTCTATCTTTTTTAATGCTTTGATATAATCTTCAGAGTAGTAGGCAATACCGCAGCTTCGAGGAAGATAGGAGGATATCCAGGCTACCTTTAATTTCCTCGCCGGTTTTTCTTCCCTTTTCTTTCTAAAAATCTTTTTTAGAAGGTTCACTTTTTGATATAAACGTGGAGGATAAGGGAGTTGAACCCTTGACCTCCGCGCTGCCAGCGCGGCGCTCTCCCAACTGAGCTAATCCCCCAAGGTGTCTATACTGCCAAAACAGTTTACGCTATTTTACATCAAAATCTTCTTTCCTGTCAACTCTCGTTGATTTTTCCTGATATATGAAGTAAAATAGTTGCTGACAAATGAAAAAAATTGTTGGTCTATTTGGTTATCCAATTGGCCATTCTATATCTCCTGTCTTTCAAAATGCTGCCTTCAAGAAATTGGGGCTTGATTTTATTTACCTTCCATTTTCCGTAAGACCAGAAGATTTGAAGAGAGCGGTAGAAGGAATCAGGGCCCTAACTATCGTTGGTGTAAATGTTACTATTCCCCACAAGGGAAGAATTCTATCCTATTTAGATAGAGTCTCTCCTGAAGCAAAAAAAATTGGTGCGGTAAATACAATCTTCAACCAGAAGGGAAAATTAATCGGCTATAATACCGATGTCCATGGTTTTCTTTCCTCTGTGCAGGAAGACTTTGGATTTGATCCACGCAGTAAATCTGTCTTTCTTTTAGGTGCAGGAGGTGTGGCTTATGCGATCACCTATAGTCTGATTGAGAAGAAAGCGAAAAAGATAACCGTTGTTAATAAACCACGCTGGATGGCAGAATCTCTCATCAAACATTTTAAGAAGATGAAAAAAAGTTGTGAATTTGATTTAGTTGACTTCAGTAAGCGAAATAGCAAAAGGTTAATTAAGGAGGCTGATATCTTAATCAATGCTACCTCAGTTGGAATGAGTCCAGGAGATCCTTCCTTAATCAAGGGGGGGCTACTTTATCCGGGTCTTTTAGTTTTTGATGTTATCTATAACCGAGAGACCGCTTTACTCAAGCTTGCAAGAAAAAGAGGATTAAAGGCTCTTGGTGGTTTAAATATGCTCATTCGTCAGGGAGCGATCTCTTTTGAAATCTGGACAGAAAAAAAAGCACCGATAGCAACGATGAGAGGAGCAGCAGAAAGATGCCTTAAAAATAGAGGAGGATAAATGGCACTTCGTTATCTTACCGCAGGTGAGTCACACGGAAAAGGGCTTCTCGCAATTATGGAAGGAATCCCCTCCAACCTATCTCTATCAAAGGGAGATCTTGACAAAGAATTAGAGCGGCGACAAAGTGGCTATGGTCGGGGAGGCCGAATGAAGATCGAAAAGGACAAAGTGGAGGTTCTTTCTGGAGTTCGTTTTGGCAAAACCCTGGGTAGTCCGATTGGACTTTTGATTGAAAACAAGGATTGGAAAAAATGGAAGGATGTATTGACTTCTCCACGACCAGGGCATGCCGATTTAGTGGGAGCAATTAAGTATAGTTTTGATGATATAAGAAATGTTTTAGAGCGAGCCAGTGCCCGGGAGACCGCCGCCCGGGTGGCAATGGGGGCCATCTGTAAGAAATTTCTGAAAGAATTCAAGATCAATTTTTACAGCCGGGTAATTCAGATTGGCACGATTGCCGATAAAAGTATCTGGCACCCGGAAAAGGATTATTCCCTTATCGAAAAATCTCTTCTGCGTTGTTTAAAAAAGAGCGTGGAGAAAAGAATGAAACTTCTCATTGATAAGGTGAAAGA
>DAOWFY010000101.1 GCA_030637775.1 bacterium
ATCTATGGATGTGGAAAAGCTTCCTTCGGTGGAGGTATGGTTGGTTTAACCACAGCAAAGAATGATAAGGTCTATCTGCATACCTTCCGCTGGCCAGGGGAAGAGATTTGTCTTGCCGGAGTGAAGAATAAAATAAAATCGGCTTATCTTTTAGCGAGCAATGAAAAAATTTCCATTACTCAGAAGGCAGAGCGACTTTTCATCCAAGACCTACCCAAAAAAGCACCTGACCCCATTAATACAGTCATTGTATTGAAGTTGGGATGAATTACTGACCTACAGGAATTTGACAAAAATTGCTTCTTGAGGCTAATATATTATAAGGTATAAGCATAAGGAAACACTGAGCAATGAGTTCTAAAAATAAGCTCCTAATACAGATTCTGCGTGGTGCATCAGATGCTAATATTCCTTTTGCAGGATTGTGCCAGCTATTAAAAGAAATGGGATTTAAACAACGGATTCGTGGTGACCATCATATTTTTGCGAAAAAGGGAGTTGTAGAGATTCTCAACTTGCAACCCAAGGGTTCAAAAGCTAAGCCATATCAGGTCAAGCAAGTCCGTAGTGTAATTCTAAAATATAAACTCGGGGGTTAGAAAGATGGAAAAATATGAAGTGATTATCTATTGGAGCGGTGGAGACAAAGCTTTTATAGCGGAGGTTCCAGAACTGCCTGGGTGTGAGGCAGACGGTTCGACGCGAGCGGAGGCTCTGAGCAATGCTCATGTGGTTATTCAGGAATGGATTGAGACTGCTAAAGAGTTAGGACGAGAAATCCCTGAACCCAAGGGGCGTTTGTTGTTTGCCTAAAGGAACAAGATTTCTAATAACTCTGAAAAAAGAAGGGCACCCGCTTTACAAAACTATTTTTTTGAGGTATAATGTAAGCGGTTAATAGAAAGGGATTACAATGACCTCTATCACCGATGTTGCTGAGAAGGCTAAAGTCTCTACTGCGACTGTTTCTCGTGTCTTAAATAAAAAGGATAACCTTATTCCTATCAGCAAAGAGACAAAACAAAAGGTCTTAAAGGCAGCAGAAGAGCTTGACTACCATCCCAATATTCTTGCCCGCAGCCTTGCCCAGAAGAAGAGTCAGACGATTGGACTTATTGTTCCTAATATTGCCAACCCTTTCTTTTCTCAAATAACAAAAGGAGTGGAAGATGTTACCAGTAAAGAGAAGTACAATGTTATTCTCTGCGATACTGATGAGAAAGAGGAAAGGGAGATTGAGTATCTTAATATCCTGAGGGGAAGATGGGTAGATAGCCTTATCTTCTCAGGGGCAAAGGAAGAGAAGACTGCAACTCACATCTTAGACACAGGGAAGAGAATTCCCATAGTAGGGATTGACCGAGAGGTTGATGGTCCTTTTTCCTATTCCGTACTTCTTGATAATGTGAAAGGAGGATATGAGGCTACAAAATATCTTCTGAAATTGGGCCATCGAAGGATTGGTCTTATTTGTGGAGGTAGGAAACTACCCCACATAAAAAATATTATTCAGCGAGAGGAAGGATACCAACAAGCTTTAAAGGAATATGGAATAAAGTTTATTCCTTCTCTTTTAGTAGAAGGAAACTTAGAAGTAGAAGGCGGCAAAGAAGCGGCCAAGAAGTTGCTTTCCCTTTCCCCTCCTCCCACAGCAATCTTTGCTCTTAATGATCTGATGGCTATTGGTGCCCTCAACTACTTAAAGGAAAAAAGAATCCGGGTTCCTGAAGAGATTTCTCTGATTGGCTTTGATGATATTCCTATGGTCTCCTTAACAGAACCAGCCTTAACGACGATGGCCCAACCCACCTACGAAATGGGAGCTGCTGCGGCAAAGATGAGTCTAAAGGTTATTGCCGGGAAGATTCCAAAGAGAAAAAGACTGATTTTAAAGGCAACTCTTATTATTCGTAGTTCCTGTAAAGAACCCACAGAAAACTCTCAAAGAATATAAATGAAGAAAAATAGGAGGCACTCAAATGTTTATTCAGCGCAATAATGAAAAGATTAATCTATTAAAAAAAGAGCTTTCAAAAAATAATGGTATCCTTAGATTAACCCCTACCTGGGTTCCTCGAGCTTTTTTAATGCCGGGGAGAAGATTAAGGTTAGACCCCCAGGACCTATATGCTCTGGGAGCCAATAGAGGTGGGATAGATGAAAGGTGGTTTGCCTCCACTGTAAGAGTGGATAATCCAGGTGCTCCTGAGGATGAAGGATTAAGTTACATCGTCATTGCTAAAACAGCCGGTATTAAAAAAATTCTTCTAAAAGAAGCAACTGAATTGATGGGCGAGAAACTTCTCGGAAGCGAAATTATGGCAAAACATAATGGTTGGATGGTGCTGACAAAATTCTTTGACAACCTTGGCCCCATTCCTTTTCATATGCATCAGACAGATAGAGATGCTAAAAAAGTGGGTAGGTTAGGCAAGCCTGAAGCTTACTATTTTCCGCTTCAATTAAATTTTACCAGAAATAACTTTCCCTATACTTTTTTTGGACTAAAGTCTGGAACAACCAAAGAAGATATCAAAAAATGCTTGCAAAGATGGAATAAGGGAGATAACGGGATCCTCGATTTTTCAAAGGCATACCGGCTGAAACTTGGTACCGGTTGGGATGTGCCGGTAGGTATTCTTCATGCTCCAGGCTCTCTGGTCACCTATGAACCACAAAGATCCTCCGATGTATTTGGCATGTTTCAATCAATGGTGGAAGGCCGTTATGTCGAAAGAGAATTTCTAACAAAGGATGTCCCGAAGGAACTTCATCAAGATTTTGATTATCTGGTAGAAATGTTAGACTGGGAGAAAAATGTTGACCCGGAATTTGGCAAAAATAGATTCCGGGCTCCGATACCGGTAAAAGAGTTAGATGAAATGCGGGAGAATGGTTATGAAGAAAAATGGGTCGTTTATGGAAGCCAATATTTTAGTGCCAAAGAATTAACAATCTTTCCCAAAAGAGAAGCAGTTATAAAGGATAAAGGAGCCTATGGTTTTATCCTGGTGCAGGGACATGGTTTAATTGAAAATTTGGAGATGGAGACTCCGGTGATGATACGGTTTAAACAATTAACCAATGATGAATTTTTTGTAACTTATAATAGGGCAAGACAAGGAGTAAAGATAGTTAATAAAAGTTCAGAAGATAATTTAGTGATGTTAAAACATTTTGGTCCTGATAACTCGGAAGCACCAATAATACAGCAATAAATATGGATAGAAAAATATTTCTCTGCAAATCCCATCCCGACTTCCATACGCCGGAAGATGTTGAGGTGGGGAAGGGATTTAGGGGGGGAAGAATTTGGAAAAAGATTAAAGGAGAGTAATGTAGATGCGGTATGTTTCTTTGCCAAGTGCCATTATGGTCACTCCTATTACTACACGAAGATTGGCTATCGCCACCCAAAACTGCATAAGGATATGTTGAAGGAGGTTGCTGAAGGATGCCATAAGTACGGTATTGGTGTCATTGCCTACTACAGCACCTTTGTTGATAAACATGCGGGCATTAAACATCCAGAGTGGTGTAAACATGACAAAAACGAAAATATCGATACGCAGACTTTTGGAAGTACGTTTAGAAGTATATGTTTGAATACCCCTTATGTGGATGAACTCTTAATCCCCCAGGTAAGGGAAATTGTTCAAAATTATGATGTAGAGGGGATATTCTTTGACACAATGGCAGACCTTACCCCCTGTCACTGTCCTCACTGCAGGAAACTTTTTAAGAAAGAAATTCCTCTTTCCAAAGAAAACTCTCTGTGGCCTGAATATACGAAATGGTTCTCCGAACAATATAAAAACTTTTTTATCAAAGTCTTAAGTTTGGTACATAATGCTAACCCGGAGGTAAAGATTGGCTTTAACTGGATGTGGTGCGAAAGGGATGCTGAAGTGCCGCCAGAAGATATTGACTGGCTGGTTCTGGATACCGCTCAGGGAAACTGGCAATCTTTAATGTGCAGTTTTTCCTCCAAGTATTTTGCCGGGACAGACTATCCCTTTGATGTTATGGTCGGCAGGTTCCTGCATGGATTGGGGGACTGGAGTACCCGACCTTCTGATATGCTTAAACAAGAGGTAGCAACAACCACAGCCAATGGAGGGGGATTTTTTATTATTGATCGGATGCTACCCGACGGTTCTCTGGATAAGGAAGCCTATCAGGCATTAAAAAATAGCTATAGCATTGTTAAAGAGCGAGAGGATGTGGTGAAAGATATCAGGCATATAGCGGAAATAGGTATCCTACATTCTGCCAATAGTCTCATCGGGAAAAATCTTGAATTTTATGCTGATTTTGAGACACGAAATGAAAGGCTCAAACCGATCAAAGGAGCCTTTAAACTTTTGATGGAACACGGAAGGCATTTCACCATCCTCAATGAAGAGATGCTGAATAAAAAAATAAATGAATATAAATTAATTATTCTACCGGAACAGGAATTCTTAGAGGACAAAACTAAAGCAAATTTAGTAAAATACGTGAAAAATGGAGGGAAAGTTCTTGCTTCTCAGATTCATTCAAAAACAGATATTGATAAAAACATTCTTAAACTTTTCGGCACTGAATTTAAGGAATTCACTAAATTAGAATATGGCTATATAGGAGCAAAAAATCCTATCATGATCAGAGGGTCATTCGCTAAAACTAAAACTACCACTGGAGTAGAAGTATCTCCTTACCTTATACCCTCAGGGGCAGAAGAGCGAAAAGGAGATTTTGGCTGGGGCGTAGCTCCGCCGGATAAAAAAGCAGATTTCCCGGCAGTGATCTTTAATAAATTTGGAAAAGGGGAGAGTATCTATATTACTGCACCTATATTTCTTTCCTATTTGGATTTTCAGAACCCGCATTTGGCAAGATATATCCTGGGATTGGTGGATAAACTCTTCCCTGATCCAACCGTTAAGTTGTTTGCTCCACCCCAGGTGGAATTGGTTGTGGCCAGAAAAAATAATGGCTTAATTATTCATTTAGTGAATCATTCCGGAGAGAGAATGATTGGTAAATGGCCTTTGACAGAATATGTCCCAGAATTCAGTGATATTAAGGTTTTCGTGAGAGCAGACAGAGAAATTAAAACCATTGTCTCTATCCCTTCCAATAAAAGAATCCCCTTTACTATTAATGGTCTTTATGCGGAGTTTTTGCTCCAAAAACTGCATGTTATGGAAAGTATAAAGATAGCTGATTATTTTTAGTTAGAGGAGAAGAATTTCAATAACTCAAATGATAATATTATGAGAAGATGAATAATACCTCATGGTTTAAGAAGCCCGTTTTGGGATGTTCATTCACTAGGGACTGTATTCTCTTCCTGCCAGAGGTGAATGGGTAATGCATATTGAGAAGATTCCCAAAGAAGAGTATATCTTATTAGCAAAACAATTTAAGCCCAAGAAATTTAATGCTACCTCCTGGGTGAAATTAGCTATAAGTGCGGGAATGAAATATATCGTCTTAACTACCAGGCATCATGATGGTTTTTGCCTTTTTGATAGCAAAGTCTCTGACTTTACCTCGGTCAAAACTGCCGCTAAAAAGGATTTTGTCGCTGAGTATGTAAAAGCTTGTCGCAAATTTAATATGAAGATTGGGTTTTACTATTCTCTTTTAGACTGGAGATTCCCTGGTTATCACAACCGAGAGAAATATCCGGAAAGTTTTAACGAAATGGTGGAGCAGGCACACTCACAGGTTAAGGAGTTGATGAGTAATTATGGCAAGATTGATATTCTCTGGTTTGGCTGAAGGTGTGGATACCCCTGAGCAAAATATTATCCCTTCAAAAGAAGGAAGAGCCTGGGAATCCTGTATGACCATCGGGGACTCTTGTGGTTGGGGATATATCAAAAATAATCCTAATCTGAAATCTACTACCCAACTCATCCAGTATTTGGTAACTGCAGCCAGTGGTGGCGGGAATTACCTTCTTAATGTTGGCCTTAAACCGGATGGCACAATTCCGGCTCCTTTAGTAAAGCGTCTTAAGGAAATCGGGGCATGGATGAAAGAAAATAAAGAATCAATCTATGGATGTGGAAGAGCTTCCTTCGGTGGAGGTATGGTTGGTTTAACCACAGCAAAGAATGATAAGGTCTATCTGCATACCTTCCGCTGGCCAGGGGAAGAGATTTGTCTTGCCGGAGTGAA
>DAOWFY010000111.1 GCA_030637775.1 bacterium
ATGAGATCAGAGCGATTTCTCAGAGCCCAGGTAAGATATACCGGTGCTTCATAACCCGGCACCAATCTCTTGTAAGAATTTACCCATTGATTGGTTACCACAGTAATTTCGGGGCTATGGCGCAGGAGACCGGCAATATACTGTTTGGCTACCTTCGAAAGATGATTTTTATCCTTGGGATCGAAAAAGGTATTTTTGTTCTTCCGGAAAAGGGATTGATGGATATGCATTCCATTACCATTCTCACCATAGATAGGTTTGGGCATAAACGTAGCATATACTCCGTGTTTCAAAGCAATTTCCTTTACCAAAAGCTTACAGGTCATTATGTTGTCTGCCATTGAGAGAGTATCGGTAAACTTAAGGTCGATTTCGTGCTGGCTGGGCGCAACCTCGTGATGGCTGCATTCCGCCGATATTACCATGTTCTCTAATGTCTGGATAGTTCTCCTACGGAGGTCACTGGCGACATCCATTGGCGTAAGATCGAAGTAGCCACCTCTGTCCAACAACTGGGGTGGAAGGGTTGAACTTTTGAAATAAAAGTATTCCAATTCCGCACCCATATATGAGGCAAATTCCATCTCAGTTGCCTCTTTTAGTGTTTTCTTCAGTATCCAACGAGGATCCCCTTCATAAGGGGTTTTATCAGGTTTCATGATATCACAGAGAATTCGGGCGATGTTGTAGCCTTCATTCATCCCAATAGGCAATACCTGAAAGGTACTGATATCTGGCACTGCAATCATATCACTTTCGTCTATTCGGGCAAATCCCTCAATTGAAGAGCCATCGAAACCAATTCCTTCATTGATAGCCCGTAACAACTCCCCTGATGTTATGGCGACACTCTTCAAAAAGCCAAGAATATCGGTAAACCACAAGTGAATAAATTTTACATTATTCTCCTTAACCTTTTTCAAAATATCTTCTTTAGAATCTACCATAATACACACCCCTTTTTTTAACTACAAAATACAGATTAAATCCAACCTCTCATTCTCATTGTCTTTATTACGCGTTCTACCGCGATGATATAAGCAGCAAGTCGCAGGTCGATCTTTCGTGCTATAGAAACATCAAAAACGGTGGCAAAGGCATTGGTTATATTTTCATCCAGTCTTTCGCAAACTTCCTTTTCCTTCCAGTAATAGCCGGAGTTGTTCTGTACCCATTCAAAGTAGGATACAACCACTCCACCACTATTGCACAGAATATCAGGAATCACAAAGGTCTTTTTTTGAGAAAGGATTTTATCGGCTTCCGGTGTAGTAGGTCCATTGGCAATTTCAGCGATAATCTTTGCTTGAATATCTTTTGCATTCTCTTCCGTAATGACATTTTCTAATGCGCAGGGGCAAAGAATATCCACCTTTAATTCCAAAATATCTTTATTAGAGATCTTCTTTGTCCCGGGAAAGTCAATGACCGAGCCTGACTTTTTCTTATGTTCCAACACTGCCTGCGGATCAAGCCCTTTAGGACCGCAGATACCACCTCTGGAATCACTGATCGCCACTATCTTAGAACCAAATAATTTTTTGGTTAAAATTGCCATAAAGGAACCAGCATTTCCATATCCTTGAATAGCAATAGTAGCTTTAGATAAATCTAATTTAAGATGTTTTGCTGCCTCTCTCACTGTAAAGAGCGCTCCCCGGGCAGTAGCCTCTTCCCGCCCTAAGGAGCCTCCGATGGATAATGGTTTCCCGGTAATTACTCCCGGGCTATTATATCCTTTTAGTTTGCTATACTCATCCATCATCCAGGCCATAATTTGAGGGTTTGTATAGACATCAGGTGCGGGGATATCCTTATCTGGACCAATGATTAGAAATATTTTATCGATATAAGCTCTACTCAATCTCTCTAATTCTCCCTTTGACATCTCCTTGGGATTGCAGATTACTCCTCCCTTTGCTCCCCCATAAGGGATATCAACCACGGCACATTTCCAGGTCATCCAGGCAGCAAGCGCTCGAACCGTATCAATCGTCTCTTCAGGATGGAACCTGATTCCTCCTTTGGTTGGGCCCCGGGCATCATTATACTGGACACGAAATCCCTGAAATATTTTTACCTTACCACTATCCATTCTTACCGGAAGGGTGAAACGGAATTCTCGCATTGGTTGGCGCAAGAGACGATGCACTTCTGGTTCCAACTTTAACTCTTTAGCAACCAGATCTAACTGCTGACAGGCTACTTCAAATATATTTTTCTTCATTTTCTTGTCTCCTTATATGTATTCAATTGTGCTCGGTGGTTTGGGTGTTAAATCATAGAGAACCTTCACCACCGAGGGGATTTCTTTGATGATCCTTTTTTCTATTTTCTCTAAGATCCTCCAGGGAACCTTTGTGACTTTAGCCGTAATCGCATCTTTTGATTCTACCGAGCGGATGACAATGATATTACCAAAGTGCCTTTTTCCCTTTGCAATTCCGGTTGCTTTGTCCCTTAGAAGAACAGCAAATGTCTGAAATGGCTTTAGTTTTTTTATTTCATCTTCCACAATCTTTGTTGCCTTTCTCACCATCTTTACTCTTTCCGGAGTTACCTCGCCGATGACTCTTGTAGCTAACCCTGGACCGGGGAAGGGCATCCTTTCTGAGAGTTTCTTTGGCAATCCTAAACTCCTTGCTACTTCTCTAACCTGATCCTTATAGAGAGTTCTCAAGGGCTCAATAATTTTTAGACCATACTTTTTTGGAGAAAGACCAATCTGTCCTAAAACATTGTGCTGGGTCTTTATTCCTTTCTTTGTCTCTGAGATATCGGCAGCGATTGTTCCCTGAATAAGGTAATCTGCTCTTTCCCTCTTAACTGCTGATCCTAAAGTTCGATAGAAAATATTACGAAAAGCTTTTCTCTTTTCCTCCGGGTCCTCAATATCCTTTAAGGCTTTGAAAAAGTTATTCTGAGCGGATAAAACTTCAGTCCTGATTCCTCGGGCATTAAAGATTGTTGTTACATCTTTGGCTTCATTTTCTCTCATTAGCCCATCATCAATGAAGAGAGAAAGGAGGCGGTTTCCCAATACCTGATGGGCTAAAACTGCCGCAACTGTAGAATCAACCCCCCCGGAGAGAGCGCAGAGCGCTTTGCCACTTCCTACCTCTTTCTTAATCTCAACTATTTTTTCTTTGACAAAATTTCTGGCATTAAACTTTTTCATACTCTTACCTCTAATCCTTTCCTCTTGAGATACTCCTTTACATCTCTTACGGTATAGAGCTGAAAGTGGAAGATAGAAGCGGCAAGAGCAGCATCTGCCCTTCCTTCTGTCAGGACAAGCCAGATATCTTCCAGTTTTCCTGCCCCTCCGGAAGCAATAACCGGAATCTTCACACTCTCGACAATCTTTTTGGTGAATTCAAGATCATACCCTTGTTTTGTGCCATCGGCATTGATGCTGGTTACTAAAAGTTCGCCGGCTCCCAATTCTTCGGTTCTTTTTGCCCACTCACACACATCAATTCCGGTTGCTTTTCTGCCACCCTCAATATAAACCTCAAAACCGGATTTTGTTTTACTCGATTTTTTGCCATCAATAGCAATGATCATCGATTTCTTTCCGAATTTTTGCGAGGCTTCCTTAATAAAATGGGGATTCTTCACGGCGGCGGTATTAATAGAGGTTTTACTTGCCCCTGCCTCCAGGAGAACTTCAATATCGCCTAAATCTTTAATTCCTCCGCCAACTGTAAGAGGAATGTTAATTACTTCAGTTACTCTTTTTACCCAGTCTATTCTGGTCTTTCGTTTCTCGGTGGTCGCGGCAATATCTAAGAAAGCAATTTCATCCGCTCCCTGTTTTTCGTAGGTAATCGCAGCTTCTGCGGGATCGGCCGCATCTTTAATATTAACAAAATGTACTCCTTTTACTACTCTACCGTCTTTG